>JAKAVW010000045.1 GCA_021827445.1 Pseudomonadota bacterium | reverse complement strand
CAACGTGTCGCGGGCCAGGCCGGCCGGGTGGATGCCATGTCGCCAGAAAACCCGCCAATCGTATTTAGCGTTCTGGGCCAGCTTGGCGGCCTGTGGGTCTTCCAGCCACGGGCGCAAGGCGGTGAGTACGGTCTGCTGATCCAGTTGCGGACTACCGTCACGGTGGCCAATGGGAATGTAGACGGCCTGATAGCCACCGCCGGCCTGCCAGGCGCAGGAAATCCCCACCAGATCGGCATGGAGCGGGTCGAGGCTCGTGGTTTCCGTGTCCAGAGCGACCACAGCGGCCATTTTCAGGGCGAGCAGCAGCGTGTTCAGCGCTTCCGCAGAGGTGATGGCCTGGTAGGCGGCGCGCTCAATATCACTGCTCTGCTTTTCCGGCGTTTCCCCAGCATCGTCCGCAGGCAGGTCCTTAAGCCAGGCGTGAAAACCCAAGCGCTGCGCCAACGCCCGCAGGGTGGCCACATCCGCCATCCGGCGTGCGTAAGTCGCGGCCGGCAGGGCTATATCACAGCGAATCGTCGCCAGATCGCGGCTCAAAGGCAGATAATGTGCGGAGGCGCGTAGCGCTTCACCCACCTTGCCACCGATGTCACCGGCGTGGGCCAGCACGCCGTCCAGATCGCCATACTGCGTCAGCCACTTGGCGGCGGTTTTCGGTCCGGCACCCGGTACGCCGGGAATGTTATCCACCTTGTCCCCGGTCAGGGCCAGCAGGTCGGCGATGCGCTCCGGCGGCACACCAAAGCGCTCCTCGACCCCGGCCACATCCGTTGCAACCCCTTTCATGGTGTCGATGAGGCGCACTCGCGGGCTCACCAATTGCGCCATGTCCTTGTCACCGGTGATGACGAGCACTTCCTGATCAGGCGCCGCCTCCCGGGCCAGCGTGCCAATGACATCGTCTGCCTCCACATGGGGTTCGATGACCAGCGGCAGCCCCATGGCCTTGATCCATTCGTGCAGCAGCGGCACCTGAACTCGTAGCTCCTCCGGCATGGAGGGCCGCTGTGCCTTATACTCAGGATAAAGTTTGTCCCGGAACGTGCCGCCGGGAGCGTCGAATATGACGATGATTTCGTCACTCGGATACTCTTTCAGCAGGCGACGGAGCATGTTGGCGACGCCGTAAATAGCACCGGTCGGCAGGTTGTCCGGGGCGCGCAGGTCAGGCAGCGCATGAAAGGCACGATAGAGGAAGCTGGAGGCATCGACGAGGATACGGGGGTCTTGGGGCATGGTCTGGGACTTCTCCGCGGATTTCCGTCATAATACGGAAAATTATCATCTTTGACACGGGAACGACGGATGCGGGCACATCTCGAAGAGGAAAAACTGCGCGACAGGGGCGAAGGCCGCCTCACCCGCGAGGCTTGGAAAATCTTTCAGATTATGGCTGAGTTTGTGCGCGGTTACGAAAAACTGGCCGACGTCGACCCTTGTGTCAGCATTTTCGGTTCAGCCCGCATTGACCCGGAACATCCCTGGTACCTGAAAGCCCAGGAGATCGCCGAGAAACTCTCCAATGCCGGGTTTTCTGTCATTAGCGGCGGCGGCCCCGGGGTGATGGAAGCCGCCAACAAGGGTGCCTTTCGTGGCACGGGCTACAGCATCGGACTCAATATCGAACTGCCCCACGAGCAACATACCAACCCTTACCAGGATGTCTCCATATCTTTCGAGCATTTTTACTCACGCAAGGTCATGTTCATGAAATACGCGGTCGCCTATGTGGTGATGCCGGGCGGTTTTGGAACGCTGGATGAACTGGCCGAGTGCCTGACCCTGGTACAGACCGGTAAAACCCGCAAGATGCCCATCATTCTGGTGGAGTCCAGTTTCTGGAAAGGACTGATCGACTGGTGGCGGGAATCCATGCTGACGGCGGGGACCATCAGGCCGGAAGATCTCAATCTCATCACCATGATCGACGACACCGACGAAGTGGTATCAGCCATTTTTAATCACTATGAAAAACGCGGCTTTGCGCCTTCCGCCGCTGAGACAGAGGCCCTTCTCAACCTTTAAGGACCCCAGGAGTATCACCATGTCCATACGCATCTTCACCCTCATTGTCGGTACCTGCTTTGCGTTAGGCATCAGCCTCTCCGCATGGGCGGCGGACAATATCCAGAAACTGCATCTGCCCACCCTGGCCCCCGAGGCCAAGGCCGGGTCTAAAGCCGAGATCAAGGTGCCAAAAGGCTCCAGAATTGAGGAGTATAAGGTCAATGGCAAGGTGTACATGGTCAAGGTCATTCCACCAAAGCCGTTTCCGCCTTATTATCTGGAAGACAAGGGCGGCACCGGCCGTTTCACCGAAGTGCCACAAACGGCGGCTGAACACCTGAGTGTGCCTCAGTGGGTTATTTTCCGCTGGTAAACGAGCCCCGTTTATTCCCAATCTCTGAGCGAAAGTGCCGTTTATGTCTGTTTATACCCGTGTCAGCGACCTCGAACTCGCGCAATTTCTCAGGGATTATGACCTCGGCGGCGCCCGCGCGCTGACCGGCATTTCCGCCGGGGTAGAGAACAGTAATTATTTCCTCGACACTGAAAAGGGTCACTTTGTCCTGACCCTCTTCGAGCGTCTGCCGCGCAGCAAAATTCCTTATTTTCTTAATCTCACCGAATGGCTGAGCCTGCACGGCATTCCCTGCCCGCGCCCCATGCGCACCCTGGCAGGCCACAGTCTCAGCACGTTATGCGGTAAACCCGCCGCCATCGTCCAGCGTCTGAGCGGTACGTCCATCGAGGGGCGGGCGCCCTCTGTTGCCGAAATCAGCGCGCTTGGAACCTTGCTGGCGCGGATGCATCTGGCCGGGGAGAGCTTTCCAGAGCGGCACCCCAATCCTGCCGGACTCACCTGGTGGCTGGAAACAGCCAGACATCTCGTGCCGCACCTGAGCCCCGAAAACAACGCGGTTATTGCGAACGAAATTGCCTATCAGGGCACACTGGATCGCACAGCTCTCCCCGGTGGAGTCGTGCACGCCGATCTTTTCCCCGATAATGTTTTGTTCGAGAACGGCCAGATCTCAGGCACCATCGATTTTTACTACGCTGGGGATGATGTCTGGCTCTACGACCTGGCGGTGGTGGCCAACTCTTGGTGCTCGGAAGCCGATGGTCGTTTTGACCAGGCATTAGTTACGGCGTTATGGGATGCCTATGTGGCTACCCGTCCTCTGCAGACCGGCGAGGAAGTGTTGTGGTTCCCCCTGCTGCGCGCCGCCGCCCTACGCTTCTGGCTGCTGCGCCTGGATGCCATACATTTTCGCCGCCCCGGTGCCATCACCCTATGCAAAGATCCGGAGGAATACCGGCGAATTCTTTTGCAGCGTCGGCGGCTGGTATAAACACCAGCCCGCCACAGCTCCGCGACACCTCAACAAGATCATGACTTCAGGGTTTATGATCCGGCGACGTCTTCCCCGACCAGTGCGCAATCAACACCAGCGCGATGCCGAAGAACAAGCCCTCACTGGGGGCAAGGCCCAATCCGGATGGAATACAGCCAGATCATTGCGGGGTAGCTTGGTCCTTGAGCGAGAAGGCATTGCTCTGTGGAGAGCTTTCCAAAATATAGCCGTGACTTCCGCGCCGAACGACGCGTTCCTCTCCCACAGGCACTGCAGCATGAGAGTGACCAGCCTGTCGAGCCGTTTTTTGCGGCAACACCGAGTCGCCGCTGAGGCTCACCATCGGGCGCAAGTGCTCTAATAGCTTGGGACCGATGCCATGGACACTGGCGAGCTCACCCACACGCTTGAAAGGCCCATGCGCCTGCCGGTATTCCAGCACCGCCTGTGCCTTGGCCGGACCAATGCCCGGCAGCGCATCCAGCGCCGCGGCATCGGCCGTATTGATATTCACCGACGCCCAGACGGCAGGGGCAAACAGCAGGAACAGCAAGCACAAAAATCCCCGCAATCCTGTTTTCATCACGCTCCACTCCTTTTTTTAAGGCAACCGCTCCAAAGCCACCACCCCCAGTGCCAACCACTTGCTCCCCGACACAAACTGCACCTGAATCCGCCCTTGGCGACCACCCGCCTCATAACCCAGCACCACCCCCTCGCCGAATACCGGATGCTGGAGGCGTGAACCCAGGGGATAAGGCATCTCCGGCGCCGCGGTGCGCACAGGTATGGCAGGGCGGCTGATCCGCGCCCGTGGCCGCAGTTCCTGCAGGAGTTCCTCGGGAATCTCCCGCAGAAAGCGGGAAGGTATGGTCATCCGTTCGCTGCCATGCAGACGACGACTCTCGGCATGGCTGATCACCAGCAGACGCATGGCGCGGGTCATGCCCACGTAACAAAGGCGTCGCTCCTCCGCCAGCCCCTGAGGATCTTCCAGGGAGCGCTGATGAGGGAACAGCCCTTCTTCCAGGCCCACCAGAAACACCAGCGGAAACTCCAGCCCCTTGGCGCTGTGCAGACTCATCAACTGCACACAGTCCTCCCAGGCATCGCCGGCACCGTCCCCCGCCTCCAGCGCAGCGTGAGTCAGAAACTCCGAGAGCATATTCCCCGGCTGTGGCGCCAGATCACCCAGATTGGGGTCGGCGGCCCAGTCCTGGGCATAACTGCGCGCGGCGTTAACTAGCTCGTCCAAGTTTTCCAGACGGCCCTCGGCACGATCGCCCTCGCGACCGTGCCATTCCCGCAGGCCGGTGCGGGCCAGCACGGTCTCCACCCGCTCGCCGAGATCCGTCTCCGCCGTCCGCGCGGCCAGATCATCCACCAGATTGAGGAAGGCGCTGATTTTCGGCTGCCCCAGTTCTCCGGCCGCCTGCCAGAGCGAGAGGCCACGCGCGCGGGCCAGATGACGCAGACGTTCGACACTGACCGCACCGATGCCACGCGCCGGCACATTCACCACCCGCTCAAAGGAGGCATCGTCATGACGATTAGCCGTGAGGCGCAGGTAGGCCAGCGTATCCTTGATTTCGGCGCGCTCGAAGAAACGCAGGCCGCCATAGACCCGATAGGGCATCCCTTCGCGCACCAACACTTCTTCAAAAGCCCGCGACTGGGCATTGGAGCGATAGAGAATCGCGCATTCGGAGCGACGACCGCCGCCTTCCAGCCAGCGCTGAATGCGGCCCACCACATAGCGCGCCTCATCGACCTCATTGTAGGCGGTGTACAGATGAATGGCTTCTCCCCCCGGCTTCGCCGTCCACAGGGTTTTGCCGAGACGATCGGGGTTGTGAGCGATGACCGCATTGGCGGCCTGCAGAATGGGCGCCGTCGAACGATAGTTCTGCTCCAGCCGCACCACTTGTGCCCCGGAAAAGTCTTCAGCAAAGCGCAGCAGATTCTCCACCCGCGCGCCACGCCAGGCATAGATGGACTGGTCATCATCACCGACCACGAAAATCTGCCCATGCCGGGCCAACCCTTTCAGCCAGGCATATTGCACCGCATTGGTGTCCTGAAACTCGTCCACCAGAACATGCTGGAAACGACGCTGATAATGATCGAGGATTTCCGGCGACTCCCAGAGACGCAGGGCATACAGCAGCAAATCGCCAAAGTCCACCAATCCAGAGCGCTTTTTGGTCGCTTCATAAGCGCTGTAAATAGGAATGAACGGTACCGCCACCGGTCCTTCATATTGTTGCACCTGCTCCGGCCCCCAGCCCTCATCCTTCCAGCGACCGATGCGCCCGGCCATGGCCCGCGGCGGCCACTGCTTCTCATCCATCTGCGCCTCGCGCATGATGCGCCGCAGCAGGCGCTGACTATCGTCAGCATCCAGGACCTGAAAATCCGCGGGTAAGCCCAGCACCTCGTGATGCATGCGCAGCAGGCGGTGGGCGATACCATGGAAGGTGCCCATCCACAGGGCCCGCAAATCCATGGCGACCATACCATCGAGCCGCCCGCGCATAGCCCGCGCTGCCTTATTGGTGAAAGTCACCGCCAGAACCTCGCCGGGATGCACACCTCCTTCCAGCAAATGAGCAATGCGGCTGGTCAGCACCCGTGTTTTGCCGGAACCAGCCCCCGCCAGCACCAGCGCCGGACCAGGTGGCAGAGTCACCGCCTCCATCTGGCGGGGATTGAGAGCAGACCATTCAGACACAGCAACTCCTCGCGCTTGGGCGTCCAAGCTTGAAAATACGGCATAATGACCGCATTGTGAAAGCAGACTTGCAGTCGGGCCACTGTCTGCTATAACCAATGATAAGGGGGACGAGTTGGAATACAAGGACTACTACAAAATTCTGGGGGTCGAACGCAGTGCCGATGCCGACGCGATCAAGGCGTCTTATCGCAAAATGGCACGCAAATATCACCCGGACGTCAGCAAGGAAAAGGACGCGGAAGACCGCTTCAAAGATCTTCAGGAGGCCTATGAGGTGCTCAAAGACCCAGAGAAGCGCGCCGCCTATGACCAGTTGGGCAGCAACTGGCGGGCCGGTCAGGAGTTCCGGCCCCCGCCCGGCTGGGGACAGCAGACGGGCGGGGGTGCGCCGGATTTTGGCAGCGGCGGATTCAGTGACTTTTTCGAGTCTATATTCCGTCAGCAGCAGGGCGGCGGCTTTCGCGGCAGCGGGGGGGGCGGATTCCGCAGCCAGGGCGAAGACAGCGAGGCCACTATCCGCGTCAGCCTGGAAGATGCCGCCCACGGCGCTCAGCGCGAGATCAATCTGGAAGTGCCCACCATGGGTCCCGATGGGCGTATGCGCCGGGAAGCGCGGCGCCTGACCGTCAAAATTCCCAAAGGCATCCGCGAAGGTCAGCGGCTGCGGATGGCCGGGCAGGGCGCGCCGGGCCTGGGCGGCGGTCCCAATGGCGATCTGTATCTGCACATCCAGTTCCAGCCACACCCCAGGTTTCGGGTAGAGGGTAGCGATTTGTACCACGACCTGCATATCACGCCCTGGGAGGCAGTGTTGGGTGCCAGCGTCGAGGTGCCCACCCTGGACGGCGACGTGCGCATGAAGATTCCGGCGGGCAGCGCCAGCGGGCAAAAGCTGCGGCTCAGTCAGAAGGGGTTGCCGGGCTCCGGCAGTAAAACGCCCGGCGATCTATATGCGGTGATCCAGATTGTCGTCCCCAAAAAAATCAGTGAGCCGGAAAAAGCCCTGTGGGACCAACTGGCGGAGATGTCCGACTTTCATCCCCGCCGCTGACTGGAAGACAGAGGAGAATGCCCCATGGTTTCACCACCGATCACCGTCATCGAAGCAGAATTGCTGGAAGAGGGCGCTTTCTGCTTCGATTTTCCGCACTTTTGTACCCTGCTCCACTGTGGTGAAGGCGAAGCCGTGCAACTGGTGCGCTACGGCGTCATCCACCCAGAAGGCAGCGGCCCGCAGCACTGGCGCTTCCGCAGCCTCGATCTCTACCGTGCCCGCCTCAGCCGCCGCCTTAGCCGCGATCTGGAGATCGACATGGCGGGTGCGGCGCTGGCGGTGGACTTGCTGGAGCGATTAAGGATGTGGCCGCCAGCCGGGAGAAATCGATGATCCAGGCCATTCCCAAGGGTTGCGCCACGGTGACAGATCAAGCGAAGCCGCCGTGCCTAAGTCAGTGCGGCCCGGACGCTCAAAAATCGCGCTCTACCTTGAAAGCATTGATGACAACATCTGCCATCTGATTGCGGGCACCATGCACCACCGCGTCCAGGACATCACTCTCTGTCCAGCCGTGGGTAAGCACCGTCTCCACATCTTCCCGTGTCAACAACGGTGGCGTCTGCACAGCCTTGAGCACCAACAGGAGCATGGCCTTGTCCCGATCGCTCAAGGGCGCCGCCTCTGGATCTTGCTTGGTGGCCGCCACCGCTTCTGGGCTTTGACCAAGGTGGTTGATCAGCATGGCCTCATTGAAGCCCACGCAGTAATCACACTGGTTGGCCTGGGAAATCAACATACGAATAGTGGCGAGCAACGCCGCTCCGAGGCGGGGATGATGACGATAGTATTGGATGCCCTCCCACTGTTGGGCGAGAAGCGCCGGGCTCGATCCGTAAACTTGCACGACGGCGGGAACCCGTCCAAAAGCACCTTCAATTTCCTGGTACAACTCGGCGGTCCTGCCGGAGGCCTCCTCCGGCGTAATGATTTGCAGGATAGTCATAAATTTCTCCAATGGGCATTCATGTATGTGCGGGACTGAGCATACAGACTAGTCGGTATTAAATACCTTTGCAAGCGTTGTGGCCGAAGTACCGGGTGGATTCTACCAGCGGGTCAGGGCAGACGCATCCCGGATCTCCATCCGAATCTCTGCCGCGTGGGTCAGTAAAATCAGATGCGTACCCGACTCCAGCAGATGATACTGCGCCGTCGGCAGGTGTGCAGCCAGCGCCAAACCGACCTGTGGGTTGATCACCTGATCCTGGGCGCCCTGCCAGACATGCACCGGCACCTGAATATCCTCCAGGCGGAAGGGCCAAGGACGGTTGAGTATCGCGAGATCATCGGCCATCCCCCCTGTCCCTTGCCGCAACGCCTCCCGCAAATCGACGCACAGCTTCGCCAGAACGTCCGGTGCCGCCAACAAGGACCGGTCGTCGGCGCTCATCTTTGCCGCCAGCCGCGCCACGAAACGTTCCGGCTCCTGGCGCACACCACCCATGCTCAGGCGCAACAACACCCTGAAGAGCCACGGCGCCCTGCGTATCAGGGTAAAGAGGACATGATCTTGCCGACGCAAAGCAGACCATATTTCCGGGATATCTAACGGCCCCAAACCGCTTACCAGGTGTGCGCAGCGCACCCGCTCCGGCATGGCGTAGGCACAAGCCAGCGCGTAAGGGCCGCCACCGGAGAAACCCAGCACATGAAAGGCGTCAAGCCCCAGACGACTTACCAAGACTTCGCCCATCGCCGCCACTTCGGCCAGGGTCAATTCCGGCTGCCGATCCGACGCTCCGTAACCCGGCCGGTCAAAGGCAATCCAGCGCAGGCCATCCCGCAGGGCCGCGGGCAACAACTCCAGTTGCAGGCGGGAACCGGGGGTACCGTGAAAGAACAACACCGGCAAGTTCCCGTTCGGGTCACCGACATCTTCGTAGGATACAACCCGGCCGGAATCCAGGGTGAGTGAACGCTTCATAGTGTTGTCAAGGCCCAAAACCATTGCACCAGAAACAGGTTAGCAGAATGTGGTCGTTGCCGGTCAATTCCAGCTCCAAAATCTGCGTCTGGGTTACAATCAGTCATCGTCACCTTCTCGCACTGATGGATTGCGCTTGCTGTGAGAAACCCGATCCTCGCAATATTTGATTGGGTACCAAAATCAGCGTCTATTCATGCCTGTGCATAAAGGAGATACCATTCTCGCAATGCCACCGGCCTCCAAGGAGATATACTCAATGATATTTCGTCAGCTATTTGAAGCGGAATCATCCACCTACACCTACCTATTCGGTTGCACTCAGACGGGGCAGGCGGTCCTGCTGGATCCCGTACTGGAGACCATGGAGCGGGATTTGCGGGTGCTTCAGGCGCTGGGTCTGCGCCTCGCCTACACCCTGGAAACCCATATTCATGCAGATCACGTCACCAGTGCACGCAAGCTCAAAGCAGTTGCGGGGAGCCAGATTGCCGGTCCGGCCATGGACCAACTTCCCTGCACCGATTTAGGTGTGGCGGAGGGGCAACCACTTAGGGTGGGTCTCCTCACCTTTTATCCGCTGTTCACACCCGGCCACACCGATGCCCACCACAGTTATTTGTTGACCGGGGGAGATACTCCGTGGGCATTTACTGGCGACGCGCTGCTGATCGATAGCTGCGGACGCACCGATTTTCAGAATGGCAATGCAGCCACGCTGTACCGGTCGATTCAGGATAAGTTATTTAGCCTGCCGGACGAAACCCTGATCTACCCAGCGCACGATTATCAGCATCGACACGTTTCTTCTGTGGCTCAGGAAAAAGAGAGGAACTCCCGGCTGGCGGGCAAAAGCGTAAAAGAATTCCAGGACATTATGGCGGGACTGAATCTGGCCTACCCCAAAAAAATGGATTATGCGGTACCCGCCAACCGCCAGTGCGGTGA
Source organism: Pseudomonadota bacterium (assembly GCA_021827445.1). Classification (GTDB taxonomy): domain Bacteria; phylum Pseudomonadota; class Gammaproteobacteria; order Acidithiobacillales; family Acidithiobacillaceae; genus Acidithiobacillus. The sequence goes on along the minus strand of JAKAVW010000045.1, from coordinate 3,319 downwards.
GTGCCCTGCCGAACTGCCAGAGCATGTGCGGCGTTTGTGTGACCCGTCCCTGCAGGGGTAAGCGATATGTCCGGCTCTATCCATCCTCCTGTCGATGCTCCTGGTTGGCTCAACAGAAATGTTTTGCTCTTGGCATTATCGGCTTTTTTTGCAGACGGTGGGTACCAAGCCGTTACAGCCGTCTTTCCCCTCTTGGTGATTTTTGTACCGTGCCAAGGTTTTCGGATTCCTTCACGCGTTGGATATGGGTGGCGGTCTCGTAGCGGTGACCTATGCCATTGTCCTGATTCTTTATCATATCCCCTACCATGGTATTTTGCTGGTTACTATTTTTCCGACACTGCTCTCCAGTGTCTGGATTTCGGTAAGGCCGGAAGGCCACGGCATCGACGCTGTTTAACAGCCACCATCCGCTCTTACCTCGATACCCTGCACGCACAAACAGGAGCACCATCAATCTCCTCGACGTGCTCCGAGCCATGCGCCCCGCGTTCATGTTCAGGGCAAGGCATTAGCCAGGTTGGATATGGACCAGGCGAGATTACTGACCGTACTGACCTGATTGGTGGCATCTTGCACCACATTGCCAGAGCCCCGCGACACATGCTTGTGGATAGGGGTCGCTGAGGCGGTCGTGGCGCGTTGGGCCGGTATACAGGTGTAACCCGGCGGGCAGGCAGCGGGTTCCGTTCGTGCCATGGGGATGCCGTTAGATTGGGTAGCCGACGCAGCGGCATCCCCCTGCCAGCCATAGGGCACGGCGAGAACGGACGTGGCCGCTGCGGGAACGGGAAATGCACCGAGAAATCTACCGTCGGGCGAGTAAATATTCACCGTGTGATGGCCGCTGATGGCGTAGACATCGCCGGTGATGGCGCTGACCGTAAGCTGATTGGCGAGATGCCGTACCGAAGACCATCCTCCCAAACCCGGAAAGCCACCTGCCATAGCCACCGGTTGTCCTTGTGGGCCATAGGCGCGGATGGCCAGGCGGCTCCGGGTGTGGTCGATCCTGTACATGACGTACACGAGACGGCGCCGGGGACTCCAGGCGACGCCATTGGGGGATGCCATGGGGGTATCCATGTGCTGCTCGGTGCCGCCCGTATCCGGGAATGCGCCGGGCATCCGGATACGATGGCCATTCAAGGTATAGACCCGCACACCGGAGGGATAGCCCTCGCCCCAAGGGACATAAACCCTCCCTTGAGCACTGGCGATACCTTGTGGGGACGAATTCCAGCCGCTGAAGACGGGAGAACCCACACCCGACTGGCCAATGACCAACCCGGCATCATTCATGATCCACCAATTGCTGCCGCTGTCGCCCGCAACGAGAAAATGTCCGCCGTCATTCGTGATTACGGTGGGGTGGTTGATGTCGGCAAAAGCGCTCACCGCAGGCGCGCCGGTGTTGCTGAAGACCCGGATGCCGCCGGGACTACCGCCTGCGATATCCTGTCCAGCATCGGCCACATAAAGGGTGTTGTCGCGCGCCCGGTAGGCCATGTCCATCGGGTGGATCAGGCCGACGAAGGCCCCCGGCATGGGCACCGGCTTGCCGGTGGGACTGTAGGCCAGCACTTGCGGATGCTTCCCGGCGAGGGTGACAAAGAGGCCGTCCACCAGCAGCCACCCCCGGCTGACCCGTTCCTGGCCATTCGCGGCCCTTACGGTCAGGCGCAGCGGCCAGGCCCCGGCCGGCGTGGAAGGAGGCACGGTGATCCGTCCCTGCACCGTCCCGCGCAGCCCCGTGGGGGCGCTGACCGTGATACCGCGGGGACCGCCCTGGACCAGGACCAGGTAGGGCGCCGGTCCCGGCGGGGCGGGCAGGGAGAGGGAATACGTCCCTCCCTGCCCCAGTGGGGCGACCACATTTCCCGCAACCGCCACCGGGGTATCAACCCCCGCACGAGCCACAATGGGTAAAAGCACCAGGGTCAAGAGCGCATAAAGCATGGTGATTGATTTTTTTGGCATGGATTTCCTCTGCAAGGGAAGGCGACAGAAAGGGGCGGGATGGCATGGCGATTGTCTTCTCCCAAGTCCTATGGTTGTCTTGTCCAGCGACTTGGTTGGGCATCTCAGCGTACGGAGCCGCAGTCGGGGCCGGCGCGACGGCCCTTCATCCGCATGGTGGTTTCCGTCGTGTAGCTGGCCGGTCCGGTGATGTTCTCGGTGATTTGCCAGTGCGAGTCGAAGGTTTGCGGCAGGCTCTGGATCCAGCCCACCTGATTCACCGTGGCATGGGGCGTGGTGCAGTGGATATTCCACTGTTCGCGGCCGTTGGCCAGCGGTGCGTGGGTCGTGGTGCAATGGCCGTGATTGGCGGGAAGGAAAGGTTCGGCGGGGGGCTCATGGGCTTTGATGCAGACTTGCATGCTGCGGTGGACCGGTTCGCTGACGTTGGCCGAAGGGACATGAACGGTCCCGGCGACGGTCATGTCCCATAAACCGGGTTCCATGGGCGACTCGCTCAGGATGGGGTGGGCCATGGCACTGGCGGCCGATAGGGTCCATGCGCCTGCGAGGGCGAGCAAAGAGAAGGAACGGGACATGCGATGTTCTCCTGTGGTGTGGCTGTGATGGACAGCGCTTGGGGGGTAAGGAAGTTTTTTACCGGTAGATATCTGGAGTCCCGGTGCCAGGCCCAGAATACCTTTTTCTGCTTTTTGGGCGGATGGGGCGGCTCGCCGAAGACCTCGCGATATGCGGCATGGGCCACCGGCGGCCCCAATACCGAGATAAACAGGCCCAGCCAGACCAGGGATGCGGTCGGCAACAGCAGGTGCGCCAGGATCAGCCCCGCCCACAACTCCCCGATAGGCAGCCAGAGGCGGCGGTTCCGGGAGAGGGTGGCGGCCGACTCCAGGAAGGAAGGCCATAGCAACAGGCCGCGATCATAGGCCAGCGGGATCATGAAAAACGGCAGGATGATCCAGACATAGACGGCCCCGGCCAGATTGGCCAGCCTGACGCCCAGCAGATCCCAGTGCTCCACGGCGGTCAGGGTGGCACCCGTGATCTCCCAATGCCGGTGCATGAAAATAATGGCGATCAAGGCAACGGTCAGTTGCCCGAGCCTGAGGGCAACCGTCAGGCCGGCGATCAGCAGGCCGCCGAGAAAGGCACCAGCCAGGCCCTCCTTCCACTCGCCGACGCCCTCCGCGGCAGCGCGCCGCGACAGGTACAGACCGGCCAGCAGAAAGAGTGGCGACAGCACCGTTTGCAGCCATAAAGGCAAAGGAAATGCCGCGAGCGCCACCAGCGCGGCGCCGAGCAGCGCGAAACCTCGCCACTCGGCGCCCACGATGGCGAA
>JAKAVW010000044.1 GCA_021827445.1 Pseudomonadota bacterium | reverse complement strand
ATCCGGCTGGATGGTCCACGTCATATTGCCCACGGTGATGGTATTACCCTGCTGCATCTGCCGAATCAAAATGCCGGGCGGTAAGGTTTCATAATAAATTTTGCCTTTGATCTCCGGATACTCTTTCTCGAAGGCGGCCACCAAGGGGGCCATGGCAAAAAAGTAATTACCGCCGACAAAAATCACCAGCTGCGGATGATCGATGCTCCCGTGGAAATCCGCCAGATCATCCACCTCGGGGACCGTAAAATTCAGCCCCTTCTTCACCGTCGGATTGTTGGCGCCATGCTGCCAAGGCGGGAAGACTTGTCCCTGGTAATGTGGCACCTTCGCCTTACCGTGCCAACCCATATCCGCCGCATTAGCCGTCATACCCCAGAGACCCATTGATATGCACACTGTCAAGAGGGCCATGCGATTGACCATTATTTTCTTCATTTCAGACTCCTTGTAGCTTGGCGTCATTTCGCCTACTGAAACCCTACCGGTCCAAGCTCAGCCGGCCTGCCGACTGAATCTGGCGTTTAGCAAACCCCAAATCTCATTGTGACAGGCCAGGAATATGCACCCCGTTTCCGCAGTAGACGATGCCGTTGTTCACGCGGCGAAAAAGCACCGTCGGATCACTGAAGTCGACGGGACTCGCACGATCATCAGCGGCCTCCAAGAAGAGGATATTGGCCTTCACAGAAATCAAAACCACGCGTTGCGCGTTTTCTGTGGTCGATTTCTGGGTTTTTGACAATGTGCCAACACTATCATCGCATGGGCTGTGCTCCTGGCACACTGGTCAAAGCGCCGATTACCGCTTTATCGATCTTCTGCGCAACGTTTATGGCAGGGGTGCTCCCTGTTATAGCGACACGCTCGGGGTACACGATATAGCTTTTTTCACCCCGACCATATACGGTGAGCGTAAGTGGGCATGCCGCAGCAGACTTCCAATGAGCATTTAACAGCTGGTTAAAGAAAAACGGGTTACAGAAAACAATGGACTGCACATCACTGAATCCTGGTTTATTCAGGTTGGGAATATGTAGTACATGCTGCTTTGCCTTAATCATCTTTAAAATATTCAGATGCAATACGACCTTGAAATGGTGTTGACCTAATGCTTTTTGCAATTCCGGCATAACCTTTGAGATTGGTGCCGGGACACTTTCCACATACATCGGTCCGGCGGCAGCAATACCGATCCCCAAAGAACACAAACCGAATATGGCCAAGCCGGATTTCAAAATCGCCAGCTTCACCGGTGTTGATTTATTGTGCATCTTACTGGACTCCTTAAAAAGGAGCGGTTGTCTATCTGCAACCGCTCATAACAACTACGAGGGGAGAGACTAATGCTACTCTTTATGGCTTTACATAATCAAAACCATGCTGTTCGAGTTGCATGATACGAACGATACCGGCGGGAACCATGACCGCCTGACTTACCAGTTTAGGGGGATGTCCCATTTTTTTGGTCATGGCCTTGTAGGTGTTATCACAGGCATCAAACTCGACACCTTCCCCATTCAGCGCGGCAATCCTCTGCGCCACAGGGCTATTCGCCAGGTACATTTTTTCCCCAGGCCCAAAAGCGACAAATACAATTTGCACTTCTTCCTGACCAAAATAGTTCATGAGGTTCTGTGCATTACTGAGCGCCAACCCCCAACGTGCGGGATTGTCCTGGCTGATCTGCAAAATTATGTGCGCCTTAGCAAAGGGATGTGGATGTGTGAACGTGGGGCTCGTAAAGTTAAAATCCTTGAGCATGGTAATGCTGGCATCTGCTACCCCTACCCCTCCCAACAGAGAGAACGCCGTTACTACACCCATTATCGCCATGCGTATGCTTCGCTTCATTGGTAACCTCCGTAGATTGGTATGGGAGAAACACCCTATCGAGGGTAAGATCAAAACGCAATCACTGCCTGCAGGGCGAGTTCATTATCCGCACTATTGGCAATACTTTCAGCTAGCGTTGGAGACGGTTTAATAGCGCCCGGATGAGGGACACCCACGCTACGCACATAATAGTCGAGTATTACCCGGGTCAATGGGGTGAAGTGATATTGCAGTCCAACCGCCCAGGTGCTGAAGGTGCGATTCTGAGCGGCAATATTGGGCAAGCGATTATAATAGTCATAGCGCAAATCCACCTCCACGCGCCGCGTCACAAACAAACCTCCGCTGACATAGTAACCGTGGGCGGTATTCTGACTGCCTGGATAGACTTGCGCATCAGTCAGTACTCCTGTAGCAGGAGCACCGGGAAAAGAGGAAAAAACCGCTGGCGTGGAAATCATGCCCGAGCCGCGCATGTATTCAAATTTGGCCCAACGGCCCCATTGGTGCATGTAACCCTGCATGTAGGTTACCCCAAGACCATCCCGAGTCATCGAATAGCCCTGTCCCATAATGTCAGGGGTCGCATGCTGATACCAGATGAACCCCGTCAGGTTGCTTTGGAATGGACCGTGTCCTCCAAAAATATAGGACTCCTGAAGCCGTGCGGCGACCAGGGGGCTGTTCGAGTAATTGGTGGCGGTCAGTGGACCAAAGTTTCCGACCATGGCCGCATACGTAAACTGCCAGGGTCCGTTCCGAAACCAGTCCATGGCTTCGAGTCCGGTGTAGCGAAACGCATTATTTCCCTCCCCGGAACTACCGGGCACCGCATAGACCGGGGCCGCAGCGGTTCCATTATTACCGTACATTACGCCAGGATTGGGATTGTAGAAGGGCTGGAGCATCATCTGGGTTGTCACGTTGGCAAATGACGTGAAGTTGTAGGCCATATATCCCTGCATCGCCTGCTCCGGTCCAGGGGCCCGAATAATGCCGGCTTCTACCCGCACGCCCGGGATGTAATGGCTGAAGGTCACATGCCCATCCATTAGAGCAGGGGTGTACGCCCCCCCAATATGAGTGAACGCGTTATTCCCAAATTCGGCCGCCAGGAAATATGAAATGTCCTTATTGATATTGCCGCGGATCATCAAGCGTGCGCGATCGACATTGAAGGAGTTGCTGGACGTGAAATTCGGAGCAATCTGATTCAAATGAGGCACTTGTCCGTTAGCGGCCGCCGTACCTGGCAGATAGGTGTAAGCAGGTTCAAAGTATCCGGATACGCTTACCAACGGCGCCAGCGCAGGGGAAACACCTTGTAACTTAATCCAGTTCGCTGCGGATGCCGACTGTGCCACCGTCATTACGGCAACACCAAGGGTGCAGCAAACCGCCGCACGTAGCTTTCTCATAGGTTCCTCCTTAAAATTTTAGGCGATGTTTTCATTAGGTGTTGATTATAAACTGAATCAGCCCGAGCTCATAGCTCGGCTTGCATGAGCAATATCGGTGCCACAATCATGCTCTCGATACTTTATCAGCATTTATGATAGCCACAGGTGATATAGACTCAAGGCCACCAGGTATTTTGACAAACAAACAGATAGTTACATTCAGATATCCATGGGTGCCGAAAAGCATATTGACCGTAGCAATCACATTTACTAATGGACCGCTTATTTTATTCTTTTGAGAAGCTCATCGACTGTTCCATTCCAGCCTCAATCGCGCACAGCTTGGCGCATATGGGCCAAGTATATTAACGCTTGGCAATATTGATAAACACTTGACGATCAGCCTGTAACAAGTGAAGAGCCTCCATTCTACTCTAAAATATATCTTGCTTTTATATGATTGAGGATCAACGAAAGTTATTCGTATTATTTACGAAGCGCCCTGTCAGTGACCGCAATAGCGATGTCGCCAGGAGTATTGAGGGGCAAGCTCTGCTGACGTTCAAGCATATGGGAAGAAGGTGCGCATACCAGTTCGTGTCATTGTCAGTTGGCGGTAGATATAGCCTTACACGAGCAGGGCGCAAGAAAAGGCGCTTAAGGCATAACCTTAAGTGACTGTGTTTATTTGGTGGGCGGTAGTGGTTTCGAACCACTGGCCCCTGCCGTGTGAAGGCAGTGCTCTACCACTGAGCTAACCGCCCAAAATGAGCAATCTCATCTGGAGAGGGCACAAAATATCAAGCATAGGCTTCAAGGTCAATCATTTTTCGACCTTCTCACACCCGGTTTTTCACGTTAAACTGCCCGCCGTTGTCACCCCACAGGTATCTCAGATGTCCCATCAGCGACAGTCGCTCTATCCATGATGTTCCTGAGGCACCTGCCGACGGTTCAAGAACCTCGGCTGTACATGGCCTTGGAGCGCACCTATCTAGGTTATTTCAAACTCCTCTTCGTCGCCATCGGCACCGGCCTGGTTTCCGCGCGCCTGGCTGTGCTATTTAAGGCACTGCATTACGCTACGTTGGCGCATTTCTTTACCGAACTTTTCAACTGGCTGACCTGGCCCGCCATCGCCCTAATTTTTGTGGTAGGATTTCGCTTTATGTCAGACTTGAAGCACATCGAAAAAGGACCCCCCGTGGCTGCAAAAGAAATCATTGATCCGCGCATTTACATGGCCGCCGAACGCACTTTCCTAGCTTGGGTGCGAACGGGTATTGGCCTGATTGCCTTTGGTTTTGTCATTGAGAAGTTCGACTTCTTTCTGGAGCAGCTATCCATCATGCTGCACACCAAGCTGGTCATGGGAGCAGGCTTTTCCGGGATGGGTATCATCTTTATTCTCCTCGGTATCACCAATCTGGTGATCGGTGGTATCAACTTCATTCGCACAGTCAAAAAAGTGGACGAAGGTTGTTATCATGTCCACAAATTTCTCTACGGTCTCTATGGTGCCATTCTGCTGAGCATCACACTCGTTCTGGCAGTTATGATCATCCATGTGTCGCCCTGATGCCTATGTCATAAGGTATCCGTCTACGGGCGCCAGGCATACTCCGAGGCAGTGCATACAATCCTGAACCGCCCCGGCAGTACCGCCGATGTGCTGATCTGGTACTGCCCAGCGGGGCGAACACTCCGAAAATGGCATCAAGGAGCTCAAAATCGGCTTCGACATGGAACAGATGCCCTGTGGTCAGGAAAGTGCCAATGCCGCCTTCTTCTGGATCGGGGTCATCGCCCAAACCTGTTTGTCCTGTTCAAGCACTCCACCCTTGGCGAAGACTGGCAGCAGCATCGCATCGTGTACTACATTCAGCCCTTGCAGGGTGCAACGCTCGCGACGATCATTATGTTGGCGCGATGACTCGCGAGGGAGGCATCCGGCAAACTGGTGCAGCCCCGGCATAAAGTCAGAGTGCATGCCGTAGATTCCAGCGACAAGGCATAGCGACAGGTTTTCAGAAGCTCACACACCGATGGGTGTGTGAGCCGACCCCGCGTCGCAGATGGCCCTTTCTCCTTTTACCGTCGGTTGCCCTTTGTCCTATCGCTGTCCGCTTTCACCATGAGCCGATGCAGCGAACAGGTACTCCATAAATGCCCTGATGATCGAGGAAAGCTGCTTTCCCGCCGGATAGACTGCATACCACTTGCGCTCCAGCGGAAAACCACGCACGTCGAGTATCGCCAGTTTTCCGCTGGCGAGTTCCGCACGTATCGTACTGGCGGACAGCACGGCAATGCCTAAACCTCCGGCCACAGACTGCTTGACGGCCTCATTACTACCAAACTCCATACGCGTTTTGAGAGCGACGCCGTGTTGCTCGAAAAACTTTTCTGCGGCCAGGCGCGTTCCCGAGCCGGGCTCGCGCAAAATAAATGGCACGTCCCGCAGACGGGATGGCTCGATATCCTTTTCCTGCGTCAGGGGATGGTCCGACCGGGCCACCACCACCAAGGGATTGTCAGCGAAAGTTTCCGCGACAACATTCATGTGTTCCGGCGGCTGACCCAGGATGTAAAGATCGTCCTGGTTATGCACGAGCCGCTCCAGCAAGGCTTCCCGATTACCAATAAACAGGGCAGTGTCGACACCAGGATGCTCCGTGCAGAACCCCCCCAACAGACGTGGGATAAAATATTTCGCCGTGGAGAGCGTGGCAACCTTCAAACTGCCCTTCTCCAGTCCCTGGAGGGCGGCCAACTCCTGGGTGAAATATTCCAGGCGATCCAGAACATCCTGGCAAGCCGACGTCAGCGCTTCCCCCGCCGCGGTCAGATAGATTTTCTTGCCAATTTGGTCGAAGAGCGGCTGACCGACCGCCTCGGCGAGTTGCCTGACCTGAATGGACAGAGCGGGTGGCGTCAAATGCAATTCTTCAGCGGCACGGGCGAAGCTCATGTGCCGAGCTACGGCGGCGAAGATCCTGAGTTGGTGCAAGGTTGCGTGGCGAATGGACATACCAATAGTAAACCATAGTAAATTATAATAGTAAATATATTTAACTTTTATAAATTAATAGATCATCCACAATGCCACTCAAGCATTGGAACCTAACCAGTGGTTCCAATCATCGTTGCCTACCATGACACAAGGAGAGCAAGCATGGCCGTAAAAACGTATGAGGCCGGTGTGAAGGACTACCGGCAGACCTATTGGGCCCCCGAGTACGTGCCTTTGGATTCCGATATCCTAGCCTGTTTCAAGATTACGCCGCAACCAGGGGTGGATCGTGAAGAAGCCGCTGCCGCGGTAGCTGCCGAGTCTTCTACCGGCACCTGGACCACGGTGTGGACCGATTTATTGACCGACATGGATTACTACAAGGGCCGCGCCTATCGCATCGAAGATGTGCCGGGCGATGACACCTGCTTTTACGCGTTCGTTGCCTATCCCATAGATTTGTTTGAAGAGGGGTCTGTGGTTAACGTCTTCACCTCTTTGGTGGGTAACGTGTTCGGCTTCAAGGCCGTGCGTGCGCTGCGCCTGGAGGATGTACGATTCCCGCTCGCCTATGTCAAGACTTGCAATGGACCGCCCCACGGCATCCAGGTCGAGCGCGACAAGATGAACAAATATGGCCGACCGATGCTCGGCTGTACCATCAAGCCCAAGCTCGGTCTGTCCGCCAAGAATTATGGCCGCGCGGTATACGAGTGCCTGCGCGGCGGCCTGGACTTCACCAAGGACGATGAAAACGTCAACTCGCAGCCCTTCATGCGCTGGCGCGACCGCTTTCTGTTCGTGGCCGATGCGATCCACACCGCTGAGGCCGAAACTGGCGAGCGCAAAGGGCATTATCTGAATGTTACGGCGCCTTCGCCGGAGGAAATGTATGAGCGTGCCGAGTTCGCCAAGGAACTCAATATGCCCATCATCATGCACGACTTCCTCACCGGCGGTTTCTGTGCCAATACCGGTCTGGCGCGTTGGTGCCGGAAGAACGGCATCTTGCTGCACATTCATCGTGCCATGCATGCGGTGGTGGACCGCAATCCGCATCACGGCATCCACTTCCGCGTGTTGGCCAAGGCGCTCCGTTTGTCGGGCGGTGATCACCTGCACACCGGCACGGTGGTTGGCAAGCTGGAAGGTGACCGCGGCGCCACTCAGGGCTGGGTCGACCTGCTGCGCGAGTCGTTCGTCCCCGAAGACCGCAGTCGCGGCATCTTCTTCGATCAGGACTGGGGCTCCATGCCCGGCGTGTTCGCCGTAGCCTCTGGCGGTATCCACGTCTGGCATATGCCGGCGCTGTTAGCGATCTTCGGCGACGATGCGGTATTCCAGTTTGGTGGCGGTACGCTGGGCCATCCATGGGGCAACGCTGCCGGAGCCGCTGCCAATCGCGTCGCATTGGAGGCTTGCGTGGAAGCGCGCAATGAAGGACGTGATCTGGAGCGCGAGGGCAAGGACATCCTCACCAACGCTGCGAAAGATAGTCCGGAGTTGAAGATTGCTCTGGAAACCTGGAAAGAGATCAAGTTCGAGTTCGACACCGTAGACAAATTGGACGTGGTAAACCGCTGATCTTGAGACAGTAATTGCAAAGACATACATGCAAACCCGCGCGGCGTGTGGCTTGACGGCTCGCTCCGCGCGCCAAAGAAAGGGATAGAAAATGGCTGACATTCAAGACTACAACTCGACACCCAAGTACGAAACCTTCTCCTATTTGCCGGCAATGGGACCGGAAAAAATGCGCCGTCAGATCGCCTATCTCATAAGTCAGGGCTGGAACCCCGGCATCGAGCATGTGGAGCCTGAACGCGCATCAACATACTACTGGTACATGTGGAAACTGCCCATGTTCGGCGAGCAGTCGGTGGACACCGTTATCGCTGAGTTGGAGGCATGCCATCGCGCTCACCCCGGCCACCACGTGCGCTTGATCGGGTATGACAATTACTCGCAGAGCCAGGGCAGCTCCTTTGTGGTGTTTCGCGGGCGCTAAGCAAGATGGGTGCGGGACTATCCAGCGGATGGCCCGCACAGGGGTTTGATGGATACGGAAGGATCAAGGCATGAGCGACTCTATGGCAAACAATATGGCGTCCCCGCGTTCGGCGCGTGCCGCAGCACTGGAGCGGCGACGAGCGCTGTCACACAACGGTGCGGCCGCGCTGGGGGCAAAATCCTCCGCACCGGCGCGGACAGCGGGCAATACGGCGGCCATGGCGGCGCCAGGGGCTACCGGCAAATCGCTTTCCCGTGCACGCCGTGAAGCGTTGTCGCAAGGCGGTGCCATAGAAGCGACGCAGACTAACTCTGCGGCACGCACGGGGATTCGTGTACTTGCCTCAGACCTGCCGACTACCACCGCGCCTGCGGAAGCGGTTGCTGTAGCACCAGGCGCCGCCTCTCCTCATAGCTGCGGCTGCCAAGGGAAGGCGGCAACTGAAATCGCCGAGCGGGAGCAGTTGCTTGAGGCGGTATGCGCGCTGGTAGACGAAGATCCGGCATCTGTGGCAGGGTCGAGCGCCTCTGCGGTGCGCAAGTTCTGCCAGGAGCGCCGCCGCGCGCTTTCCCGTCAGGGAAAAATGGCAGAAGCGCCATCTCGGACCCCTGTTTCGCGTACATCGCACAATAATAGTCCGTCCAGTGTAGTGGCGGGATTGAATGGGCGCGAAGCGGCTCAAGCACGCCGTGAAGCGTTGTGTCAGCAAGGGCGCGGCGACCAGCTCGCATGCCGACCCAGCGGCCGGACCCGTCAGAAACCTGCAGCACCTGCCAAAGTGGAGCAAGGAACCACCCTGAGTGGCACTCCCGTCACAGGCACCCAAGTGGAGCGTAGCACCAGGGTCACCGGTGCCGAACCGGGCAGTTGCCGGGCCATCACGGGCACTGAATATATCGGCATCGAGCAGTATGGCACGTTATGCGCCTCCATCCCCGAGCCTGCCCCGGCTAAGGTGGGCGTAGGCCGTACCGCCCGAGGCCAGAGTGTGAGTGGTGCGGAGATAGGCCGCAGCGTGAAGGTCACCGGCGACGAACACGGCTCCTGCAAGGCCGTGACCGGCACCGAATATCTCAGCGCCGACAAATTTGAATCCTTTTGCGCAACCCGGCCGGCGCTTACGCCAGCCAAGGTCGGCGTAGCCGCCACCGAGGCTGGTCAGCGCGTGAGTGGAACCGAAGTCGGACGCAGCGCCAGAGTGACCGGGGATGAGCCCGGATCCTGCCGCAAACTCACCGGCAGCCAATATTACCAGCCGGAGTCGTTCGGCAGCCTGTGTCGCGACGGCGGCAGCGCTCCGCACAAGGTGAGCGTGATGAGTACGCTGCGCGAGCAGGCTTTGACGGGTACGGAAACAGCCCCCGGAGAGCGCGTGACGGGTACAGAACGTGGGGTGTGCGCCAGGGTGACGGGCACCGAATCTGCTGGACTGGCTCAGTATCAGGCCTGCAACCGCAAACCCGTTCCTACACCGGAAAAAGTCGGCGTGATGCGCACCTGGCACGAGCAGCCGGTATCCGGCACGTCGGTGGAACGCAGCACCAAGGTCACCGGGGATGAATATGGCGGTTGCCAGCCTGTCACCGGCACGGAATATGCCGGTCCCGATCAATACGCGGCATTTTGCGCACCAGACCATCAGGCCACCGCACGGACCCTGATGGCGAGTCGAAGTGGCATCGCCGGTGCGATGATGACCGGTATCCGGCTGGGACCGGACAGCAAGGTAACCGGTTCCGCCCGGGGTGAAGGTCAGGTTTTGAGTGGAACGCCTTATGGAGGCGCGGATCAGCGGGCACTGCAGAGTGGAGATGGGACGCGGATACATCCACTCGCCCATAGCCCGGCCGATGCACCGCATACGGCAGTCGCTGCCCCGGAGGTGGCAGCGGTTCGCGGAAATTTTAGCGTTACGACCCCCGCGCGCAGCGCGCAGGGGAGCCCGCTCAACCGCATCACCGGTACCGCCTATGGCGCGGTGGGACGCATTACCGGTCCGGTGAATCTGGCGGCTGGCCTGGTTTCCGGCACGCCTGAGTTCCGCTATCGAGATGAGGCCTACGGTGCCGCGCCAGCGACCGCAGCGCCAGAAGTGCTGCGCAGTCGCCTCACCGGGGACGGGCGTGAAGGCGGTTTTGCCATCACGGGAGCGGCCTGGAGGCGTAATGAGAGCATTACCGGCACCGAAGGCACCTCCACGCGCCGCAACCCGACCTTGCGCGGAGATCAACGCGGCACGGTGATTGGGGCTGCGCAGTTGAAAGACCGCGAGCGACCGGATTTGCCCATCAGCCGGGTGACCGGCAGCAGCGGCAACGATGCCAAAGGCTCTTCTATCACCTATTCCGGCGGTGCACGAGGTTGATGTGATACCAACGGCGACTATACGCCCACCCACGCAGCACGGACCAGAGATTGCGATGAATACGAGAAACCGTCCCGGGCGGCACACGAGCCCTCAGCCAGGAGCAAACCGCCCACCTTACGGTCTGGGTACGCCAACCAGCACTTTGCAAGCGCGACCGCAGCAACCGGTATTTGCAGCGCGCGACCTTGTGCTCAGCCCGAAGCGTGCACCCAACCCGGCCTGCGCGACAGATCCGGCACGGCCTTGTCGGCATCCGCTCACCAACGAGTCGGAGAACCGCCGCCTGTTGACCCACGAACAGGCGATAAAAGGGCACTTCGCGGCCATCATTCCGGCGCTGAAGCACCTTGCCGCCTGCCAGCATGAGGCTGATTTTCGCGAACGCGCACAGCGCATTGCCCGCGCGGATCTCGGCTTCGAGCTGCCTGTCGGCATTCTGGAAGATGCCTGGATAACTAACCTGGATATGCGCGCGCTGTATGGAGTGTGCGTCATGCACACCATTCGTCTGATGGCGGAGCAGACGCAGGCCATGCCGCCGCAGAGTTCAGACGAGGTGACTTCGTTCTTGCTCGACTGTGGCTACCACGCGGTGGATATCACGCCGTGCTCGGACGGGCGTCTGAAGGGGCTGGTGCGCTACATACTGCGCTTGCCTGATGATGCGGTACGCAGTCGCAAGGCTTATGCCGGGGCCATGTTCGACGTGGAGGCCAACGTCAAGCGCTGGATCGAGACTGAACTGATGCGCTATCGCGAAGGCCGTCCGGTGACAGCAGATGCCGGTACACGGTATTTAAAAATAGTGGTCTACCACTGGAGCAGTTCCGACCCCGCCCACGAGGGTTGTGCGGCGCATCACAGCAACGAGAGAGATGCAGCAGAAGCAGGGCTGGGGCGGTTGCGTGAATTCCGTCAGGCCATCGAAAACAGCTTCTGCTGCGGAGCCTCGGTGGACACCTTGCTGATTGGGGTCGATACGGATACCGATGGCATCAAGGTGCATGTGCCCGATGCCGATGGGGAAATGAGCTTGTATCGCTGGGTCAGCAACCTGACGTTGTACAAGGAAACGGTTAACGAGGATGCCAGTAGTGCGCGACTCAAGGTCTATCAGGCGATTCAAGCCGCCAGCGCTACGGACGGCTGGGGTACAGGCAACGGCGAGCCGCACGAGGGTATGCGTCGGCTCATCGCCACGCTACTGATCAATAACCTGTCGCAGATTGAATATGTATGTGGCAACTGGGGTGGCCGTTATCCGGACATTGGTCATAACGAGCGATTCATCAGCGTGGGGGATGGATTTGAGGAATTTCAGGTGCGCAACCTGGCGTATTTCGTGTACTTGCACACGGTGGAAGAAAGCGCACCGGATCTGGACGTGGGCCTGCAGATTTTCAGCAAGCTCAATGTCCAGCATGGACTGCCCGTGCCGGTGGCGATTCATTTCCGCTATGACCGTCGTGTGCCCGGCAGTCGCGAGCGCACCGTAGAACACTGCCAGCGGGTCAGAGCAGCGATCGAGGCGCGCTATGCGGAATTGCATCGGCAGGGTTTGCTGATATGCGGCATGACCGTGCAGGACAAGTCCTTGGGCAGCCCGATCGAAACGTATGACGCCTCAGCATTGCGGAGCGCGCGATGAAGATTTGTCAGGTGGAAAAAACCCTGGTTTCGACCAACCGGATCAAGGAAATGGGGCACCGCCCACTGCTGGTGGTCAAGGAAAAAGGCGGTGCAAGAAGCATCGCCGTGGATGCGGTGGGTTGCACTCCTGGCGACTGGGTGATTTGCGTGGGCTCGTCCGCAGCACGCGAAGCGGCGGGCAGTAAAGAATTTCCGAGCGATCTTACCATCGTCGGCATCATCGACCACTGGATGGAAGATTAGGATATCCGATATGGACATTATGCGCGTCGTCTCTGATCTCGTGGCCACCCGACGAATACCCGGGCTGAGGAATGCATCGTTCCGGGTGCTCACCGATGCAAAGGGCCGACTCAGCGTGGCCGCCGACCCGGTAGGGGCACCACCGGGCAAATGGGTGATGACCGTGGGTGGATCGGCGGCCCGTTACGCTGCGGGAGATTACCGAATACTGACTGACCTGACCATCGCCGGGATCATTGATCATTGGGATTCCAGTGCTGACCAGACAGGGAATTAACCGTTTTTTTAACCCCAAAAGGAGTAGTTGACATGGCAAACGTAAGCGGAGTGGCACTGGGTATGATTGAAACGCGCGGCCTGGTGCCGGCGATTGAAGCGGCGGACGCGATGACCAAGGCGGCGGAAGTGCGCCTGGTGGGTCGCCAGTTCGTGGGCGGCGGCTATGTCACCGTGCTGGTGCGCGGTGAGACCGGCGCGGTGAATGCGGCGGTGCGCGCCGGAGCGGATGCGTGTGAGCGTGTCGGCGATGGCCTGGTGGCCGCCCACATCATCGCCCGCGTGCACAGTGAAGTGGAAAATATTCTGCCGAACGGACCGGCTGAATAAGACCTTTGACGTAATAACCGAACCAGAAAAGGGGACCGGAAAATGGAAAACGCAGTCAGCGGGGTAGCACTGGGTATGATTGAAACGCGTGGCTTGGTGCCGGCGATTGAAGCGGCGGACGCGATGACCAAGGCGGCGGAAGTGCGCCTGGTGGGCCGTCAATTCGTGGGCGGCGGCTATGTCACCGTGCTGGTGCGCGGTGAGACCGGCGCGGTGAATGCGGCGGTGCGCGCCGGAGCGGATGCGTGTGAGCGTGTCGGCGACGGCCTGGTGGCCGCCCACATCATCGCCCGCGTGCATAGTGAAGTGGAAAACATTCTGCCCAGCAGCCCGACGGAATAAATGGTTTGAACGGATCAACCGAACAGGAACATGGAGTGATGAAAATGGCAAACGTCAGCGGAGTGGCACTGGGTATGATTGAAACGCGCGGCCTGGTGCCGGCGATTGAAGCGGCGGACGCGATGACCAAGGCGGCGGAAGTGCGCCTGGTGGGTCGCCAGTTCG
>JAKAVW010000043.1 GCA_021827445.1 Pseudomonadota bacterium | reverse complement strand
ATCGACGGTCATGGCATCAAACTGCTAGGACTCGGTAGATTTTCCCGCACCTCAGCCTCGACAGCCGCCAGCTCTGGGCCATGCCAGAGCACGGCTGGGACCAGGCTCAAGCCAGATCTGCCGCCTGATGCTCTTCCAGAGTCCGTTCCCGATCATCGACCCGAAATAGCCAGGTGGTAACGAGGCCCAGGAGGCTGACGGCGATCATCAGGACCAGAACGCCGACCACACCCACCCGGGCCTTGATCAAAGGCAGGAGAAAGACCCCAAGGGTCGCGCCCACCTTGGCGACTGCCGCCGCAAAGCCAGCCCCGGTACCGCGCAACTGGGTGGGAAAGAGCTCGGCAGGAAGCACGTAGGTGGTGCTGTTGGGCCCCATGTTCATGAAGAGATTGAAGAGAATGAAACCGATGAAGACGAGGGCCACCTGGGCTTGGGGACCACCGGGAAGCAGCGTGCTAACGAGGAGGATGGCCATCCCCAGGGCCATGCCCCCAAAGCCGATGAGTTGCATGCGGATGCGCCCGAAACGCACCACGGCCCAAATACCCAGCAGAAAACCAAGCAGGAGAAAGAGGTCGATGAAACCGCTACCGGTGGTCAAGGCCTCGATGTGGGCGCTCACCGTCTTGCTCTGCGCCCCGAAATCCATGGCACCCAGGAGGACAGCGGTAAACAGGCCTATTCCATAGGTTGCCATGTCCATCAGAAACCAGGGCGCGGTGCTAAGAAGAGTGCGACGCCGGTAGGGAGCGGAAAAGATTGCTGTAAAAGCCGGCGGATGATCGCTGCGAGCGATACGGGCGGCATGAAAAGGCGTGTTGGCCAGGCGTGTGGCGATCTGTTCCAGATCGCGACGATCTTCAGGAATGAGGTGGGAAATCGCATGTACGGCTTCCCTGTTGCGCCCCTTGCTCATGAGCCAGCGCGGGCTTTCGGCCAGCTGCATGCGAGCGACCAGAAAAAATGCCGCGATCAGTGCCTCGGCCACAAAAAAGAAGCGCCAGACCTCGGCCGCACCATGGAGATGGAGCAGGCTCAGGACCAGCAGAGCGGCCAGCAGCATGCCCACCGACTGACTGGCAATGGTGGCCACCATCATGCGTCCGCGGCTGCGATGGGGCATGCATTCAGCGATGTAACTGCTGCTCACCGGGAAATCCATGCCGATGGCGACCCCCACGAGGGTTTGAGTGATGATCAGGAACCAAGGCTCCCAGGATAGGGCCGCACCCAGTGCCGCCAGAAGCAGGAAGAGCATATCCAGCAAAAAAACCGATTTGCGCCCGATACGATCGGCAAGACGACCGCCGGTTGCCGCTCCCAGGACCGCCCCCGCCACCAGACCAGCACCCAGAAAGGCCAGTTGAAAAGTGGTGAAAGCAATCTCCGCCACCACCAGGGGAATGGCCATACCCAGCATGAAAACCGAAAACCCATCCAGAAGCGTGCCCCCGGAAGAAAGAAACCAGGCGACGTAATGGGGCAAACGCAAGGGCGCATTGTCCAGAAGACTGATCAGCGTGGCATGATCCGGATGAACCACCACCCCCGGCGCCAGGGTCTTCGCCGGGACCGAGGCAGCGGGAATCGACGCACTGCTCACACGAGCTTGCACGGGATGACCGCGTCCTCGTCAAAGGTATAGACGGCGCAAAGGCGATGATAACCGTCGGCAATGATCAGGCGGCTGGCCAGTTGATCGCGCGCCAAGAGCAGGGGCGAAAGGGGAATGCCCTTGCGCACTTTTTTGATGTCCTTCTGGACGTGGGAATTGCTTACGCCCAGGAGAGAAAGGCCGGACGCACGGAAAATATCCTTGGCCAGGAAGTTAGTCATCACCGCCGTCTCCAGACTGGTGATCAGCTCGGTCACCTTCGTCGCATCATACAACAAGGACAGATAAGAAGCCGCCGCCGGATAATCGTGGGCTTCGGTCTCCTCCAGCCAGGTCACCACAGTCTTTTTTCCCATCGTCTTGCTCCCATTTTTACTGACATTCGCGTTCATTGCGTTCTGGGCACGGCTGCGTGCCTCCTGCTGCGTGACCGCTTCGTTGAACCGTGCTTATCGGGTTGTCATACCACATGTTAGTGTAGTGTTTCATTCTGTTTACTATTTAACTGGCTGCTGGGCGGATGACTTTTTGCAGGATATCCCGTGCGGTTTTGGTCCAGATGAAGGGCTTGGGATTCGTATTGTGATGGACGATGTGGCCATACAAAGCCTCAGTAAGTTCGGGTACTCTGGTGAATACGACGCGTCGTAGCTGCTGGGTGGTAATGTTACGGAAGAAGCGCTCGTCCATATTGAGCCAGGATGCCGAAGTGGGTGTGAAGGGCGCACTACGCCCCAAGAAGGCTCAATTTTTCTTGGCACGCCGATGGGGCCCGGTAGCCTGCCGATCAGACCTGGCGTGTATGAACCTAACTTCGAGCAGTTGCCGAATTTCTTGTATCTTTGGGTAAAGTTAAGCCGATCAATACCGGCATCGCGAGCAGCACCATCGGTAGCTGCGCGATAATGCCGGCGATGATTGCCACTGCGAGCGGCTGCTGCATTTGGTCACCTGCCCCGCTGATCGCGGCTCCAAGCGGCAATAAAGCCAGAATCATTGCCAGTACACTCATCAGGATTGGCCGTAGGCGGTTGAGCGCAGCTTCGTGTAGGGCCTCACGTGCTGTCATGTTCACGCACAATCTCCTGTATTCCGAGACGTAGAAAATCGCCATCTCAGTGCCGATGCCTAGGATCATGACCATGCCCATCATGGCCGTAATGTTGAGTTCGATGCCGGCGATCCAGAGCCCGACAAAGACCGCACTTGTCGAGATCACCGAACAGGCGATGATAATGATAGGCAACAACAGTCGCTCATAGAGGAAAAGCAGCAGGACGATCTCCGCGGCCAGAGCCGCGACGAACACCATAATCATGCCGTGCTGAGCGATCTGCTGCTGCTTGAACTGACCGCCCAGCGTGTAGGTCACCCCGTCTGGCAATAGCCCTGGCCGGTTCAGCAGCTTTTTGATTGCCCCCACCGTGCTACCGAGGTCGCGTCCTGAGATTTCGGCCGTGACCTCGACGATCTCAGCAAGATTCTTGCGGGTGATTTCCGGCTGGCCGGAGATGAATTTCACGTCCGCCACCATTCTGAGCGGAAATACATCGCCATCAGGTGCATGGATAGCAAGATTCCTAAGCTCGCGCCGACGTATCGTCATCTGTTGTGGGGAGTCCATCCAGAGCCTCACGCCGACGTCGCCAAGTTTGCCGATGTATTTCGTAGCTACAATGCCGTGCAGATAATCGTTCACCTGCGCCTGCACTTCCGCCACCGTCATCCCCTCCATTGTCGCAGCGGCATCATCGACGCGCACCTCCAGCGCATCGCCGGCAGGAACATCCCCGCTATTGATTGAGGAGGGGTCGACGCCGCGCACTTTGCCGATCGCATTGGCGACGCTCTGCGCCACGTCGTTGAGGACAGCGGGATTCTTAGCCGAGAGGTCTATGACGACAGGCTCTGGACGTCCAACCATATCGCCAATATTGTCACTAAGCAACTGATCTGAACCGAAACTGACACCTGGCACCTGGTCAGTTACCTCGTTGTCGATCTGGTCCATCACCTTCCAGATGCTGGGTCGTATGCTCGGACTGATCAGGCGGATATAGATATCACCCTGATTCGGTTCGTTGAGATCGCCGCCGAGGCCTGCGCCGGTGCGCCGGGAGAAGGCCGCCACGTATTTGTTCGAAGCGATGATCTTCTCGACCTGAGCAAGCTGGCGGTTGCTTTCGTTCAACGAGGTCCCCGGTTTGGTCTGATAGTTCAAGACGAACCCGCCCTCGTCCATCCTCGGCAGGAAGCCTGAACCTGTATGGGTCATTCCGACATAACCGACGCCCAAAAGCAAAATCACGCCGACTGCGACGAATGCGGGCCGTGCCAGCGCTGCATTGAGCATCCGAGCATGCGCGCGGCGCATCGCACCCGGCTTTTCGTGACTGGGGTCTTGCCATTTTCGGAAATCAATCAATGTGCGCGCGAGGATCGGTACCACCAAGGCGGTCAGCACATAGGAAATAATGAGAGCTGATGCCATGGTCAGCGATAGGAAGCGAAAGAACGCACCGGTAACACCGGACAAGAAGGCTAGCGGAATGAAAATGACGATGGTGGCAAGGCTCGATCCCGTCAATGGCCGCAGGAACTCCTTCGTAGCCTCCAGCACCGCTCTTTCCGGATTGACGAGGCCGGGAACGCCGACGCGCCGCGAAATCTGCTCGATCATCACGATGACGTCGTCGATCAACAGACCGATTGATGCGGCGAGACCTCCCAACGTCATCATGTTGAATGACATACCCAGCACGTAGAGCAGAAGCGAGGTGGTCGCCACCGCCATGGGTACGACGATCATCGCGACCAGTGTCGCCCGCCAGTTGCGTAGGAAGTATAAAACCACTAGGCCGGCAAGAATCAGGCCGATAACGATACCTTCCTCGACCGCATCGACCGAAGATCTCACCAACTGTGTCTGGTCGTACCATTTCACCAAATGAATCGAATCCGGCTGCGTCTTCATGAATGCAGCGAGCTTTCGTTCGACCTTCTGCTGAAGCGCCACCATGTCGGCAGAGGACTGCTGATAGACGTTGATTTCGACGGAAGGCTTGCCCTGATCCTCGACGAGATACCAGCGTGGCACGACACCTCTCGTAACGGTGCCAAGATCGGCAAGGCGGATGATTCCGTTCTGCGCCGTTCGCAGCGTAATATCGCGGACTGACCTTACTCCGGTAAGGCCGTCATTTGCGAACATGAGATAGAGCAGATCGTTGTCCTGGAGATGGCCGATCCCTTCGACGACGTTGGTGTGTCTGATCGTGTTCTCGACATTGGAAACCGTAAGGCCAAAGGCATGCAGCTTCGCCGGATTGAGATGGATTTCAATCTCGCGCTTGTCGCCACCTAAGGTGCCGACATGTGAGATGCCGTTTATGCCCATCAGCATGGGGGCGATCTGGAAGCGAGCGATTCGGCGCAGTTCGACCTGCGACACCGAGTTGGACGTCAGTGAGTAGGACGAAACCGGCATGATGACATTCGGCAGCATCTGAATCGCGTCATAGGTCGTGCCAGCCGGCAGATCAGGCAGGATCTGCGAAAGCGCCGCCTGCACCCCAAGATAAGCGAAGCGCATGTTGGTACCCCAAGGGAAGTCCACGAAAATCTCAGTAGATCCGCGCGAGGTAGTGGATTCGACGTTTTGCGCCTTCGGAACCTGACGCAGGACGCGTTCGATCGGCGCCGTCACGTCGTAGAGCTGCTGCTGCGCTGGGCGTGTCCCAGAATTCACCTCTATGCGGATACGCGGGAAGCTGATGACGGGATAGACGCCATACGGCATGTTGGCGATGGCAACCACACCCGCCATCGTGAGCGCGATTGCGAATACCATCAGCGAGCGGCGATGGCGTTCAACCCAGGCGACAAAATCCATGTTCAGTTCCCCTTCCGATCGGTCGCGGTCACAGTCTGGTTTGGAACGACCCGAATGTGGGTACCATTATCCATCTGGTAAGCACCTGAGATAACGAGTGGCAGAATCGGATTGAGCGGGCCGGACACGACGTCGTTATCCTTGAATGAACCGACCACCTTCACCTTGACCTTTTTCGCCACCAGTTTGTCGGATTGCACCACGTACGGCGCGCCAATGTCGTCGACGAGAACGGCGTGATGCGGCACTACGTAGCCATGGATTTTCCCGACCTTGATGTCTGCTCGGAATATTTCACCAAGCAATATCTTGCCTGGCGGCGCACTGATGTCGACGGGTACCAACCCGCTCGTTGCTTCGACGATCGAACCTCTGAACAAAACAGTGCCGTGAAGCGTCTGGCCGCCACCGAGCGGCCTCAACGTCACCTGGTCTCCCTCGACGACCAGGTTAGCTTCGCTCGCTACGACACCAACTTTGACCATCAGCCCGTTGGGCCGCACCAATTCAACCAGTGGCGCTCCTTCGGACACGATTGCGCCTGGTGTCGCCGTAAGTTTGGAGACTATTGCCGAAAATGGCGCTATCACGTCGTGAATGCCCTCAGCACCCTGGGATCTCAGTGCGGCAAGCGCGGCTTGGGCGTCCCAGTAGTTTTGTTCCGCTTGCGCAAGTTGCTGCTCAGTAGCGAGATGGCTCCCGACAAGCGCGCGCGTGCGCAGGACCAGTTTGTTCGCGACATCCAGTGCGGATTTGGCCTGCACGTAGGCAACGGTAGAGGCCGGGCTCGGCGCCAGTTGCACCAGTTTTGCCCCTTTTACCACGCGCTGACCAGAACGGACGAAAACATTGCTGATGGTCGTCTGCAACGGCGCCATCAGAGTGTCCCGAGCCGAGGGATTCGGGACGACCACGCCATAGACAGTAAATATCCGTGGCAGGCTCCCCTGCTTGAGCGATCCGAACCTGGCAAGAACGGAGGGACTGTTGCCGACCGCAGCGACGCCGCCGATCGGCAATAAAGCGAGGCCGACAAGCAGCACGATTTGGAATGGTCGTTTCATTACGACACCTTAGTCATGAAGCCGGATACAGAGCAGGGGCACGGGCGAATGAACCGCTAGCCGTGTGGTAGGAAGACCAATGCCAAGTTCGATGGCAAGAGCGAGTTCGTCCGATTGAATCTGGGTTTTGAAACCCGTAGCTTCGAGCTGTCGTTCCAGGACAGTCGTCTGGTAGTCTGCAAGCGTGCGTTGGTCGATGCTGCCTTGGCAGTATGCCTGCTCGGCTCTACGGGCCATTTCGGCGGCCGACTTCGCCTCGCGCGCCGCGTTTCGATAATCAGCGCGTAAAACCGAAATGCGCTTGCGAAGCGCACGCACCATGCCGATAGCAGTGTCAAGTTGCGCTTGATAATCGGCGTAGAGTTCCCCCCGCGTCGCCTTGGCGCTAGCGATGCCACCCTGGTTACGATTGAAGATCGGGAGGTCGAGTGTTGCGATAGGACCGATGGATTTCACGTCCGACGTGTCCTGACCGTAAGCCGGACCGAGCATGAGTGAGGGAAATTGCAGCAGGATCGCCTCGCGGAGCCTCGCTTCCGACGCCCGATAACCTAGGCGAAGTGCCACGAGATCGGGGCGGCGTTGCGGCAGGCTTGCAATCAGCCCCGAAAGCTTGGGTGGCGGCGGCATTACGTGTGGTGTTGCGATCGGGAACCGCACATAGGGCTCGAGGCCAAGGAGGGCGTCGAGTTGTTGCCACGTCTTGAGGCGGGAGAGTTTGGCGGTGGCAAGTGTGGATTGAGCACCGGCAACGGCGGCGGTCAATGGAGCTTCGGCACTAAGGTCGAGATTGCCCGCCGCCGTCGCCTTACGAACGTCTCCGAGTTCACTGCTCAATAACGACAGTTCGCGCTTCCGGTAGCCGATTGCGACCGCATCGGTATAGATCTGGAGTGCCAGCAGCCGCGCTTTTTGAGCCACCTGCCATTCCTGCCAGAGCAGGGATGCATTGACCGATGCGAAGGTCTCGCGTGCGGCGGTAATGCGCGTATGGTAGGTAACGAGAGACATGACATCCTGCGACAACGACGCTGCATAGGATGGAGTGGTGGCGACGCCCCCCCCAGAAGCGCGGAAAATCCAAGGCTGATCTGCGGATTTGGCATGATGCTCGCGGTCAACAGGCTGGCACGCGCTTTTGCCAACGTGCTCCGTTCGACAGCAAGATCTGGATCATTAAGGATGGCAATGGCGCCAATTCGGTCTAACGTGAATGGACGGTTGATGGGCAGTGTTCGGGGCGGCGTCCCAGCATATGGGGGCACGGTCAGGTTGAGCGCTGCCACGCTCGATGCAAGGTTCGGGCGCTGGACGAGAGGCAAGGCGAGGTAAGTTGCGCAGCCGGTCAAGCCAAGTGCGAGCAGCACTACGAGCGCCGGTTTGAACATGCAGATGGTCAAATTTACGGTCCTACTTCGCTGCAACACCGAGCCATAGCGATACGTCGTTGCAACGCTGCGGTGTTCATGGCAATGACTAATCAGGGAAGACAGCCCGCAGTTCGACGGTCGCGTTCGACCGGGATCGCACAATGACCGGGAACCATCATTTAGTTGATAGCTTGTCAGTCTTCTAGACATAGAGTTCGTTGGCCTTGCCGACATATCCATAGATCTCATCATTGAGGTGATCGTGAGTGGTCAGATCGATCCACAAGCCGAGTTCCCGGTTGCCGGTGAAAGTGAACCCTGGAAACGAATTCAAAATCATTCCTTCCCGCAGGTGTCCGTCCCAAAGCCGCCCACGACAATTGCAACGTAAAATACCATTGCTGTCATGTTATTCAAAGTCTATAATATCTCTATACGCACGCCACCGCCCTATTGAGGTACGATAAAGTGGCTGCTTCACCTGCGAGTAGCTTGAAGTGATGCAGGCCGTACTCAACTCATAAAATTTTGTGAAATCATAGTTTGGGCATATTCCAATAAATCTCGCAATCTCGGACATCACCGCGGTAGGATAAGAAACTAAACGCTCGTATTCTACCGTTATAATATTTTCAGGGAACAAGAGTGTCCATCTATTCATAATCTCAAGGTGGGCACGGAACTGAAAAATAATATCCGAAATGGTATATTTATATGGATGATACCCGGAAAAGTTGTGTGCAAAACAAGAAAGCACTACATCTCTATAATCTCTAACAAGATGAATAATCCTAGCGTCAGGAAATAGCTTTAAAATAAGAGGAACAAACTGATAGTTGAACAGCATCTTGTCAGCATGCTTAAAGTGCATTCCCGCCGAACGATAGGAAAACTTCAATCCCTTTGCCAAAGACAATACTGACTTAATATTCAGGTTATGTAAAAAGCCAAGATAGTTAACAACTTCACCATTGGAGATCTGGCGAACGATATTGCCTACGTAGCCAGTCTCCCCGTGCCCAAATATCTTTCCGCTTTTGATAAGCATCTGTTCGACCAGAGAAGATCCGGATCTCGGCATGCCAACTATAAAAATATTTTCACTGTCATTCTCTACCCCGCGTATATTATTTGGCTCATATGCCATACATAGTTCAACAAACTTGGACACAATAGATCGGTCATAACGCTCAACACAAGCGAAAGAGTTAGCCTTAATATAAGATAAGTACGCCTCTTCAAAATTTCCAAGTTTGTCCGCTAAGTCACCCAGGGTAAACATTAGCGAACTTTTATCCTGCTCTGACAAGAGGAGTAATTTATTTTTAACCCATTTTTTTATTTTATTAAATGAATCAAGTCTGGTATTTGTATCGCAATGAATCGCTGCACGTCCGTAGGCCAATGCTACTGCATGTAGATCAGTATTTGGCATGAGCCGCTCTACAGTCGCGAACGCCTCCTGATATTTTCCCTGTCTTTCAAATGCAAAAGAGCGCAACGCAGCGACCCGGTCAGAATCCCCATGACGATTTACAATATGGTCCAACCAAGAAATTGCAGAATCGAGATAACCAGCATTAATCAAAAAAGATACTTTAAGATATTTAGCTTCTGCGTTGGTATCATTAACGATAATAGATCTATCTATAAAGGCTAAAGCGTCCTCACGTTTGCCAGCGACATCTGCACAAACAGCAAGCAAGGCGAGCACCTGATCATTGTCTGCATCGATAGCCAACAATGACAGCAATATCGCCTCAGATCTTCCATAGTACCCCAACATTTGATAGGATCTTGCTAACTGCAACGCAAACTTTAAACTATTTGGAGCACTTACATGCGCCTTGTTAAATATGATTGCCGCTTCTTTAAATGATAAATTTTTATAGTAAATCATTCCAAGTAAAAAAAACCACTCAGCATCGACATTTTTGTGCGCACGCAGATAATTCATAGCGATTGATTCCGCTCGATTTAAATCCTTTCTTTGTAGTGCTCGATCAACCTCAAAAAAAACTAAGTTAGTGACTTCCACATTTATTTCAGGCATCGCTGACAATCAACCTCTCTTATAGAGCCAACAAAATTTCTGAAAGGCCCGCCCCACAAGGATGAGGCGGGAATCATAATGCAATGATTAGACAAGCTTTAGAACGCGAAACTTAGCGTACCAAACACTGCTCTAGGCGCGCCCGGATTGACAATTTCATAACCTGCGGTATTTGTGTTAAAATATCCGCCGCCAGTAATGTCAGCAGTAGAGTTATATTCTCTGTTGAACAAATTGGTAACATTTAGTGAGAATGCGGTGTACCGAATTCCAGGTATCAGTCCATTAAGAGCGCTCGTTCGCGCATCAAGTTCCAGGTTGACCACATTGTAGCCACCTATCTTTTGATGGAATGAGGGTGCGCCATCATTATTATTGAAGATAAATTGCGATCCGTAATATTGATCAAAAACTGTTGCAGATACCTTGCTTTGTGCAAAGTTGAGATACTTGCTGTAGGTCACCCCTATATTCGCTGTCATGTCAGGTGTCGCAGAGACCGGAGCCCCATTATACGACTGATTATCCGCAGTTGAAAAATACTGGGTATAATAAGCGTGAATAAATCCAATGTTGGAAAACATCGACCAGCTATGATTAATCTTTGCGTCCAACGATAGATTGACACCATTAAGAATCGCATTCCCGTAACTGAAAATGGTATACAACGGGTTTGTAGGTGACGTAACAGGAATTGTTTCATTGCTCAGTTGGTCATGAAAATAGTTCGCGTCAGCAAACACGTCATCAAGACCTAAAAAACCCTTTTGATGAAACTTGACGCCTGCTTCGTAATCGTCACTTTTCACCGGGTACAAAGTTCCTAACTCAGTTAGAGGTCCAGCAGCCGCATTGAAGTTTCCGGCTGTTGGATTTTGGTATGTCACTGAGTAATTGCCATAAATGGCAACGTTAGGTAGTAGCTTATAATTGATACCCAAAGATGGCTCCCACCTCTGGTATTCTTTTGCAAGGCTTGGAGATGTGTTGTATGACGCATTCGGGTACTCTGCCGCTATGGATGGTGCGTTTTGAAAAAAATGCGTCTGGAAATCCATGAAATCTAAGCCTGGAACAATGGTGAGGCCAGGCAGCGGTGTGATGCGATCCTGCAAGAAGCCTGATGCGTAAGTTTCTATGTAGGTATGATTCATGATTGAAGTCGGATTCCCCGGATAAGGGTTTCCATCGATTCCAGGGATAGGGTTGCCCGTCAAGGTGTTACCGGAAAAACCATTCACGTTAGTGTTCGCAGCGATGACATATCCGCCGAATGCTATTCTGTTCATGGGCAAGTGAACGCCGAAATCTAGTTTGTCTCCATAGGTGTTCGTGTACCAATTCGTTATCTGAGCACCGGTATTGTTATTAGGCGGATATAAATTATTGACACTATAGTGGTGCAGCACGCTATTTCTGTACCACATTTCGTTCGTTAGGTTTACATCTCTGGCTATTTTAAGCCGTTGGCGGCCATATAGTAGAAACATATGCTCTTGATCAATCTTATGCCAGACATATGTGGGCAGTGTCGAATAAAACCCTGTCGAACTTTGGCTGTATGGCGTACCATTGGGTAACCCGTTGAGAGTTACACCGGGTATTGGTGATAAGGGAATTTGATTTGGTCTGTATGATTTATTTCTGTCGTAGTAAGCGCCAAAGCTGTAGACATTATCGCGGTAGTGCTTTCTAAGCTTAAAAAATAGTTGCTCTGTGTGGCTGGGTAGGTATGAACCCGTTCTGAAACTTTGGCCATGCGCATAAGCGCCGGCTATGACCGCCGACCAACCATCAAATCTTCCCGTTTCCGCAGATGCTGAGATAATTTTAGATCCAAAACTTCCATAGGAGAAGGCCGCCTTTGCTCTGGCGTGACGACTTGGCTGCACCGGAAGGAAATTAATAGTGCCCCCAATACTGTCAAACCACCTACTTCTGGGGTTGCCAGGGCCATATATGGTGTTAATGCCGGAAATGAGCGATCCTATGGGAGTTTCTACGGTATGAAAGCTTTTACCCTCATCCAGATTTTGGATGGGGATTCCGTCGAACAATCCTGTGATCCCGTTATATTCCAAATTTCCACTATAACTCGTGACGCCGACTTGTATGCCACGTATTGAAATTGTGGATCTGTTCGAGACACCCGTACCATCGGGGCCGCTTAGGTACACTCCAGGCTGTATACTTAATGCCGCTGTGGAGCTGGCATTTGGGCCGAAGATTTTAGCCTGTTTGGGCGTCACTCTGGCTATACTTTGAGTCGAATTAAATATTTGATCGTTGGTTAGGAGCTTGCTCGAGAAGGATGAGCCTGCAGTTTTCTTGCTTTTCTGGGTTTTTGCTGTCTTCTTCACCTTACCAACGTAAGTTCCGTTTGTCGGCTCATTTGGCGTTGTTTGTGCATTGGCATACCCTGCATAAGATAGTACTGCTGTGGTGATGACGGCCAGCGCCATTGAACGCTTGTTTGTTGTTACTTTTTGCGGCATTGCGATTTCTCCTTATATCGACCATGGTACGTCGCTAGAGAATAGCTGATCAATATTACAGGAGTGCGTCACTGAGGTGACCTAACTATTTCTTCTGATTACATTTACATGACTAAAGCTAACAGCTGGAGATATTTTATAGAATTGCTAATCAACGGTTCTTGGTCTTTTTGCCGTCCACGCGGCATATAGCACCGGGGCCAGCCATAAGGTCATCACCGTTCCCAGTGTCAGTCCGCCCATGACCGAGATAGCTAGGGGTTGCAGTAGGTCTGTTCCGCGCCCGATGCCAATGGCGAGTGGCAGAAAGCCGAAAACATCGGCCAGCATCGTCATCAGGATGGGCCGCAGGCGCTGACGCGCAGCGAAGGCCACGCTGGATGGATGGGGATGGTTGCCGTCCAGTTGCCGGGCACGTGCGAAGATCAGAATGACGTTGTTCACGGCGATGGCGAAGACCAGCAATATTCCCAGAAAGGCCGTGCTGTCCAGTGACGTACGTGTAATCATCAACAGGATCAGCGCACCCGGCGCCGCCAGCGCTATGGAAAAAATTGCCATTGTCGCTGCTTTCTGGCTACCGAACTGAAATCCTAATAGAATTAGCAGAAGCAGCAGTGCGCCGATAAGAATGATCGTCATTTGCTGAAACCCTTTTTGTTGCTCGCGATAATAACCACCGATACTGCTGGTTATTCCTAGCGGCAAGTGCGCATTCGTAATGATGATGTCGGCTTTCGCAGCCGCTCGAGACAATCCTTCACCCTCTTTGGGACTGAATTTGATGGTGGCATACGGCACGAGATTTTGGTGAGTCACGTAGGGCACCATTCCCTGCAGTTGCACGTGAGCGACTTGTGAGAGCGGAGCGAGTGTACCATTGGGTAAGCGTAGTGCCGTTCCGCCAAAATCGACCGGATCTCTGCTTTTCGCCCCCTCCATCTCTACCCGGATGGGTAAAATCTGCTCCCCGTGCAGCAGGAATCCCGCACGTCGGCCCCAGTAGCGAGTCTTGATCTCGCTAGACAGGGCCTGTGGTGCGAAATCTTCCATATTGGCCAGCGCACCCGGATGGATGTCGAGTTCCGGCCCTGCCGATGGGGACTTGAAGACGATGGACTGGAAGTCTTTACTCGCCTTCAGCACTTTGGTCAGATGCAGGCCGGCATTATGGAGGGTGGTAGAGTCGCTGCCATAAAGTTCTATGACCAGCGGCGCGTGCGAACCCGACAGATTACCTAGCCGGTTGATCATCACCTGCATAGTCTCTAAGGTCGTCAGATCTGGTGCGGCTTTTTGTAGTTCGTGACGCAGAGTGCGCATCACCGCT
>JAKAVW010000042.1 GCA_021827445.1 Pseudomonadota bacterium | reverse complement strand
GATCGAGCCATTGGGCCGAACCCGCGGGTAAATTGCTGCCGCCAGATCGCCAGTGCCGCCCGCCAGGTCCAGCACCCGCTGTCCTGGTCGGGGACGGGCGAGATCGACGGTGAAGCGTTTCCACAGGCGGTGGACGCCGAGGGACATGAGGTCATTCATCAGGTCATACTTGCTGGCGACGCTGCTGAAAACCCCTTTGACGAGTTGTTCCTTCTCCGTTTCCGACACTTCCTGATAGCCGAAATGGGTGGTCGGCGCCAGAGCCTGGCTCCGTTCCCCGTTCTCTTGATGCTCGCTCATATAGTCAACTCCTTCACTTTGGGCGAATTTATGGTGTTGCGACCCCTCAGGCAGAACGCAAAAACAGGCTGCCCTTCTCACTGATATAGTTGCGTAATCGATCTGGAAAGTCTGCAGTCACCGATCCGGCGACTTCTGGTAACTCCATGAGTAATGCCGTCCAGCGTCGCAGTTTGCCCAATGATTCCCAGCGCGGCAACGGGCGCAGGGCATGGAGGATTTCCATGCGCATGAACAGCGGTGCCAGGGCAGCATCTACCAGGCTGAAATGTTCACTGGCAAAGAAGGGACCGTTCCCCATAATTTTGTCCAGCCGCTCCAGCTTGTCAAAAAGCTGGCGACTGGCGGCAGCGAAACGCTCCTCCCCCTGGGCGATCATCATCTGGAACTGGTCGCTCAGTATTTCGCTGCCGAAGGCGATCCAGGCGCGGTGTCGTGCCCGTTCCAGGGGGTCGGCGGGATGCAACGCGGGGGCGATGGTTTCGTCCAGATATTCATTGATGACCTGCGATTCAAAGAGCACCGTGTGTTCATCAATTTTTAGGCAAGGCACCTTGCCCATGGGCGACAGCGCCAGAAACCACTCCGGTTTGTGCGCCAGATCAATATGGGTAAGAGTGAAGCCCACCTGCTTGTGGAGCAGGGTGATGATGGAGCGTTGCACGTAAGGGCAGAGGGGAAAGCTGATGAGTTCTAGGGCCATGGCGTTTTCCTGCTGCGGGTTAGCGCGCCCCCAGGGCGCAACGATAAAGAGCCACCTCGCCGAAGAGATTGGGCAACAGACGATTACGCCAGGTTTCACGACGATGGTCATTCAGTACGACCCGTTGATGAATCACGATGCCGCTGTTCCGGCACAGGGACTCAAAATCACGAATGGTACACAGATGAATGTTGGGCGTATCGTACCACGTGTGCGGCAGCACGTCTGTCATGGGCATGCGGCCGAGCACTCCCAGTTGCCAGCGCGCATGCCAATGCCCCATATTGGGAAAGGTGACGATGACCTCGCGCCCGACCCGCAGCATCTCCAACAGGAGTTCACGCGGATAGGTGGAGGCTTGCAGGGTCAGGGAAAGGACTACTGTATCGACGCTGTGATCGGCAAAATTACGCAAGCCCCGATCGAGATCCTGCTGGATCACCGGTATGCCCCGGCGGATGGCGGCTACCACCCGCGCTTCCTCAATTTCCACCCCGTAACCCTGTACGCCTTTTTCAGTACGCAGATAAGCCAGCAGTTCGCCCTCGCCACAACCCAAATCGAGAATACGGCTTTGCGGAGTAATCCAGTCGGCGATGATCGCCAGATCCTTACGCAGGGTCATACGCCCATTTCTTCAGCAACGCGCCCGAGATAGGCGCTGAGCACGGCCACATATTGGGGGATGGGCATCAGGAAAGAATCGTGACCATGTTCCGCTTCGATCTCGGCGTAACTGACGTCCTGATTGCAGGTGTACAGGGCTTGCACGATTTCACGCGAGCGTTCCGGGGAGAAGCGCCAGTCTGAACTGAAAGAGATCACCAGAAAGCCTGCCTGTGTGGAGGCGAAGGCTTCGGCTAGGTTCCCGCCAAAAGCGTTGGCCGGATCAAAATAGTCCAAGGCCTTGGTGATGTAGAGATAACTATTGGCATCGAAGCGCTCAACAAAGCTGGAGCCTTGATAGCGAAGATAACTCTCTACCTCGAAATCCACGTCGAAGCCGAAGGAAAAAGCCTTGCCGCCTCGGGTGTCGCGGCCGAACTTGGTGCGCATGGCGTCGTCGGAAAGATAGGTGATATGTCCGATCATGCGCGCCAGTGACAGTCCGCGCCGGGGCTTGGTGGCGTGGGCATAGTAGCGTCCGCCATGAAAGTCCGGGTCGGTCATGATGGCCTGGCGGCAGACTTCGTTGAAGGCAATATTCTGCGCGGTGAGTTTGGATGCCGCGGCGATAACGACCGCATGACGCAAGCGTTCCGGGTAATCCATCGTCCATTGCATGACCTGCATGCCCCCCAGGCTGCCGCCGACGACAGCCGCCCACTGCGCAATACCCAGATGATCGGCGAGATCTGCCTGCGTCTTCACCCAGTCGCGCACTGTGACCATGGGGAAATCCAGTCCCCAGGGCGTGCCGGTCTCCGGGTTGATGCTGGCCGGACCCGTCGAGCCTTTGCAGGAGCCGATGAAGTTGGCGCAGATGAAGAAAAAGCGCTCGGTATCCATGGCCTTACCGGGTCCCAGCAAGTGTTCCCACCAGCCTGGCTTACGATCGTCCTTACTGTGGTAACCGGCCGCATGGTGGTCGCCGGAAAGGGCGTGGCAGAGCAGGATGGCATTGCTCCGCTGTGCATTGAGGGTGCCGTAGGTCTCATAGGTGAGGGTGTAGCCGGGCAGGTCGCGGCCACACTCCAGTTCCAGAGGTGCCGAAAAGGTCACGGTCTGCGGGATTACCAGTCCTACGGAATCAGCGGGTATTTCTGCTGGCATTGCGCACTTTATTTTGTAGGGAAAGCCCAAAGAGTCTAATCGCGCCAGCCGCTGGCTACAAGATAGTGGCACGAACGCCTGGCCAACCGGTTTTTGTAATGGCGCATGTTCTTGGCTAAAATGGCGAAAGATTGTCTCGAGACTGGCGCGGAGTGGTGCGCAGTCCGTTTGCCCTCAGTCCGGGAGCAGCGCTTTGGCTTGGAAATGGTTGGATCGGATGGTGACCTGGGTAGAAGGCGGTGCCGAGTTGGTGGTGGCGCGCCCCAAGCCTTGGCTTGTCTTTGCCGCAGGGGCCATGCTCTTCGCCGCTATTCCTTTCCCGGGCTGGCTTATGGATGCGCTGGCACCACTTGGATTGCTGGTCGGCTTGCGTATCGCCGGGCACGGTGAGGGGGAAGAATACACCGCGCAGCAAACCCGGCACGCACTGCATGTTGCCGTGTTATGGGGCATGGTGTTCGCGGTGTTCGGCATGATTTTCGAATTTGGCCAAGATATGGTCGTTATGGGGGGGATCCTTGCGGGGATTCAGATGCCCTGGAATAATGGGTCGGGATTGGGGCAGGGATTTTGGGGTTGGTGGTTTGCCTTCGGCGAACGTTTTTCTGACCTCGCGCTCATGCCTTACTTCTGGTTTTCACCCGCCTTTTTCGGGATAGCCCTGGCTTTGCACAAAGGACACGGCTGGCTGGAGTCTGAGGTGGAAACCACCCTGACCCTGATTTTCCGACCGGAACTGCGCGATCCCCTCATTGCCCTCTGGGCAATTATTTTGGTCAGCAATGTATTGATGCCATCCTTCTCGCAATTGTGGCTGGGCTTGGTGGTCTGGGTGCTCGGTCCGCCGGTCATTTATGTGGCCTATCAGGATATTTTCGTGGACAAACAGCGGCCACGCCGTGGCAAGAAAGAAAAGGCGGTACCGAAGTTCGTTTTACAGGGCCACCCACAGCCGGTACGCATCAAGATCTGATCCAAGGAATACCCGGTCGCGAGTGTCGAATGAAAGAGATTCATGGCGCATGCCAATTTTTCACCCTTGCTGTGATCGCGCGCATCCATTAGTGTTTACCTCTGTTTTTCTCAAGTTTTAAGGAGTTCGGCCATGTTTTCCAAAACCCTGACCATTGCTGATTTCGATCCCGCACTGTGGGACGCTATGCGCAAAGAAACCCGGCGCCAGGAAGATCATGTCGAACTCATCGCCTCTGAAAACTATGCCAGCCCCATGGTGATGGTCGCGCAGGGTTCGGTGCTGACCAATAAATATGCGGAAGGCTACCCGGGCAAGCGCTA
The DNA here is from genome assembly GCA_021827445.1 of Pseudomonadota bacterium. Taxonomy (GTDB): domain Bacteria; phylum Pseudomonadota; class Gammaproteobacteria; order Acidithiobacillales; family Acidithiobacillaceae; genus Acidithiobacillus. The sequence goes on along the minus strand of JAKAVW010000042.1, from coordinate 9,758 downwards.
CTACGGTGGCTGCGAGTATGTAGACATCGCCGAGCAGTTGGCCATCGACCGTGCTCTGGAGCTTTTTGGCGCCGAACATGCCAACGTCCAGGCCCACTCCGGTTCACAGGCCAACCAGGCGGTCTATCTTTCCGTGCTCCAGCCTGGCGACAAGATCATGGGTATGAGCTTGGCCCACGGTGGCCATCTGACCCACGGCGCCAAGGTGAACGTGTCCGGTAAACTTTTTCAGGTTGCGGCTTATGGGGTGCGCGCGGAAGATGGCCGTATCGATTATGACGCCATAGCGGAGCAGGCGGAGCAGGAACGCCCGAAGATGATCGTTGCGGGTGCCAGTGCTTACTCACGCGTTATCGACTTCGCCCGCATCGGTGAGATTGCCCGCAGCATCGGCGCCTATCTGCTGGTGGACATGGCGCACATTGCCGGTCTCGTAGCCGCGGGTCTGCATCCCAGTCCGGTGCCCCATGCGGATTTTATCACCACCACCACCCACAAAACCTTGCGCGGACCCCGCGGTGGTTTGATCCTCTGTCGGGAACAGTATGCCAAGAAGGTGAACTCCCTGATTTTCCCCGGTTTACAGGGGGGGCCGTTGATGCACGTCATCGCCGCCAAGGCCGTTGCCTTCCGCGAAGCATTACAGCCGGAATTCAAGGTGTATCAGCAGCAAGTCATCCACAATGCGCAAACCCTGAGCAACGTGCTGACCGGGCGGGGTTATGGTGCCGTTTCGGGCGGCACCGACAACCATCTCTTCCTGCTGAATCTGGGCGAGAAGGTCACTGGTAAAGAGGCGGAAGAAGCGTTGGGGCAGGCCAACATCACCGTCAACAAGAATGCCGTGCCCTTCGACACGCGTCCGCCGGCGGTCACCAGTGGTATCCGTATCGGTACGCCTGCAGCAACGACGCGTGGTTTTGGAGAGTCCGAAATGCATCGCCTGGGTAACGGCATTGCCGATGTTCTGGATGCGACCAGTGATACAGCGATCATTGAACGTGTCCAGGCGGACATGAAAGCCCTTTGTCAGCAGTTCCCGGTATACGGCTAGGTAGCCGTGCACTGCCCGTTTTGCGCCTATGCCGACACTCGCGTGGTGGACTCTCGCCTCGCGGACGATGGCGGGAGTGTACGGCGGCGGCGCGAGTGTCCAGAGTGCGGGCAACGCTTCACCACCTTTGAACGGGCAGAGCTGGCCCTGCCCATGGTCGTCAAGACCGATGGGCGACGTGAGTCCTTCAGCGAAGACAAACTCCAGCGGGGCTTGACCCGGGCGCTGAGCAAACGGCCGGTAGCGACGGCGCGGGTGGATGCCGCCGTGCGGATGATCCAGCAGCGGATCCGCGAACGCGGTGAGCGGGAGATTCCGGCACGTCTCATCGGCGAACTGGTGATGGAGGCTTTGCGGGACCTTGACCCCGTCGCCTACGTGCGTTTTGCCTCGGTCTATCGGCGCTTTGAAGATGTCGACGCCTTCAGCGCCGAAATCGCGCGCATGAAAGAGGGAGGGGTCCCCGGCGAGGGAGCCGACGTGGCTCGTGACGACTGAGCAGGATGTTGTCTTCATGGGGGAGGCCCTGGTACTAGCAGAACTGGGACTCTACAGCACACATCCCAATCCGCGCGTGGGGGCCGTGCTGGTCAAAGATGGATTCGTCGTCGGGCGGGGCGCCCACTTACAAGCGGGTGAGCCCCATGCCGAAGTGTTCGCACTCGCTGAAGCGGGCCAGGCAGCGCATGGTGCCACCGCTTATATTACCCTGGAACCCTGTAGCTATCAGGGCCGCACCCCGCCTTGTGCGAATGCGCTGATTGCAGCGGGCGTGGCGAGGGTCGTGATCGCCATGCGCGACCCCAATCCTTTGGTGGCGGGGCGCGGCGTGGAATATTTGCGCGCTGCCGGGGTTGTGGTTGACGAGGGTTGTCTGGGTGCGGTGGCGGAAGCTCTGAATCCCGGATTCTTGCAGCGGATGCGCCATGGCCGTCCCTGGATGCGGCTCAAGCAGGCTATGAGTCTGGATGGCCGGGTGGCGCTCGCCAATGGGCAAAGCCAATGGCTGACGGGGGAGGTGGCGCGCGCGGATGTGCAACTGGAGCGCGCGCGCGCCAGTGCCATCCTGGTCGGTATCGGCACGGTGTTGGCCGATAATCCCCGTCTGGCGCCACGTTTGGATGCGGCCCTGCAGCGCTATCCGGTAAAAATCGTTTTGGATACCCACTTGCGTACCTCCCCCGATGCGGCGCTTTTTAGTACGCCGGGCGCGGTATGGATTTGTCACTATCCGGATGCTCCAAGCGCTGCTCGGGAGGCGCTGCGCGCCGCCGGTGCGGAGTTGCTGCCTTGTTGTGAAACGGGAGGGGAGCTGGATTGGCAGGAAGTGATGACCATGCTCGCCCAGCGGGAAATGAATGAGATTCTGGTAGAAGCGGGGCCACGTATCGCGGCTTCCTTACTAAGAGCCGAACTGGTCGACGAATGGCTGCTTTATGTGGCACCGCTGCTGCTCGGGCAGGATGCGCGACCGGTGCTCGCGACCGGCCCCTATGCGAATCTCGCGGAGGTGCCGCGTTGGTCGGTGATCAATACCACTCAACTGGGCGACGATATCAAGTGGACGTTGCGTCCACAGGAGCGATAAGCGATGTTTACCGGTATTATTCAGGGCTTGGGCCAGATTCGCGGGATGCAGCCCCAGAGCGGTGACTTGCGGATGACTGTCGCCGCCGGGAAGCTTGATCTCAGTGATGTCCAGTTGGGTGATAGTATTGCGGTTTCCGGCGCCTGTCTGACGGTGGTGGAACTCCAGCGCGATACTTTCGCTGTCGATGTCTCCCGCGAAACGCTCGATAAAACCCTTCTTGGGCGTCTCACGACAGGCAGCCTGGTCAACCTGGAAAAAGCCTTGCGTCTGACCGATCGCCTGGGAGGCCATCTGGTCGCCGGCCATGTGGATGGTGTCGGACATATTCGCGAAGTGAGCGTGTCTGGACGTTCGCAGGTATTTGCCATCGCCGCGCCGCCGGATCTGCTGCGTTATATCGCCGCCAAGGGCAGCATCTGCGTGGACGGTATCAGCCTGACCGTCAACGCGCTCCGTGGTGACACGTTCATGCTCAACGTCATCCCCCATACGCTGGCGCAGACGACGGCCGCGCAGTGGCGGTCGGGGCATGCCGTCAATCTGGAGGTGGACCTCATCGCCCGTTACCTGGAACGCTGGGTAGCCACAGACCCCGGGTCCGAGTTAAAATTGAAAGTTACGCGTGATTCGCTGGCCGCAAAAGGGTTTCCCGTATGAGCAGTGCCAATATCAGTCCTACCGCGGAGATCATCGCCGACATCGCCGCTGGGCGCATGGTGATCCTGATGGATGACGAGGGGCGTGAAAACGAAGGCGACCTCATTATGGCGGCAGAGTTTGTGACGCCCGCCGCGATTAACTTTATGGTATCGCAGGCACGTGGTCTGGTGTGCCTGCCCCTCACCCGTGAGCGTTGCGAGCAATTGCGCCTCCCGCAGATGGTGGGTCATAACACGGCCAGCCTAGGCACCGCTTTTACTGTTTCCATCGAAGCCGCCCGAGGCGTCACTACGGGTATTTCCGCTGCCGACCGTGCCGCGACGATTCAGGCGGCCATCGCTGGTGATGCGGGTCCTGAGGATATTGTAATGCCCGGACACATCTTTCCGTTAACGGCGGAAGCAGGCGGTGTCCTGGTCCGTGCTGGCCATACGGAAGCGGCCGTCGACCTTGCCCGACTGGCGGGCTGCAAACCCGCTGGCGTCATCTGTGAAATTCTCAACACCGACGGCGAAATGGCGCGTTTGCCCGACCTGCTTCCCTATGCGGCGGAGCATGGCCTCAAAATTGGCACCATTGCCGACCTTATCCGCTACCGTCTGGAGCGGGAGCGTATCGTACAGCGCGAGGCAAGCGGTCCGTGGTACACCCCATACGGCGACTTCCAGCTCCATGTCTATCGTGACTGGGTCGCCCGCGAAATGCATTTCGCCCTGGTCCTTGGCGACCTGGAAGCGCGTGACGAACCCGTACTGGTGCGGGTACAGGTTGGCAAGATACTGAATGATCTGTTCGCCGGTGAAACCAGTCCAAACACCGTGGCTTTGCGGTGCCTCTCTGAGGAAGGTCGTGGTGTGTTGGTCTACCTCCACCACCAGGAGAGTGTCGAAGAACTCCTGCGGGAAGTTGCTGCGCTGCCTGAAAAGCCCAAGGGACCTGGTCAGGCCGGAGACGCTGGGCGAGTCCTGCGCACCTTTGGTATCGGCGCCCAGATTCTCTCCGATCTGGGGGTACATCAGGCGGTGGTCCTGAGCGACAGCCAGTTTCAGTACCGTGGTATCGGCGGCTTTGGTTTGGAGATCGTTGGCCAGCGGCCCTTTCAGGAAGTTTCCGAGGATGTGTCATGATTCGTCATATCGAAGGCAGTTTGCAGGCTGGTGAGCATCGTTTTGCCCTGTTGGTCAGCCGCTTCAACAGCTTTATCACCCAGCAGTTGGAGCAGGGTGCCATCGACGCGTTGCGCCGTCACGGTGCCGAAGAAGAACAGATCCACGTCGTCTATGTTCCGGGTGCTTATGAAATGCCGCTGGTCGCGCAGAAACTGGCGCGCAGCGGTAATTATGATGCAGTGATTTGTTTGGGTGCGGTGATTCGCGGTAGCACCCCGCATTTTGATTATGTTGCGGCCGAAGTGTCCAAGGGTGTGGCCCAGGTATCCATGGATACGGGAGTTCCGGTGATTTTTGGGGTGCTGACCACGGATAGCATTGAGCAGGCTATTGAGCGCGCCGGTACCAAGGCGGGCAATAAGGGCTTTGATGCCGCCATGACTGCGCTGGAAATGGTGCAGTTGTTGCGTCAGATCTGAACAGCACTCCATGAAAATCAGTCGCCGTCGTCTGGCGCGTCAAGCTGCCGTTCAGGCCCTCTATCAGTGGCAGATGAATCCCGGCCACTGCACCGAGATCGAGTTGCAATTTACCTCCGACCCAGAGCGACTGCAAGGCGCCGATGTCGCTTTCTTCAAAAGTCTCTGGCAAGGGGTTTGTGCCGCAATCCCCGGGCTGGACCCCGCCATTGCCCAGGAAGTTCAGGATCGCCGCTGGGCCGATGAGGTCAGCGAAGTGGAACGGGCGATTCTGCGCTTGGCGGCCTACGAATTGCGGGACTATCCACAAACGCCCTACCGGGTGATCATCAATGAAGCCATAGAGCTGAGTAAAGACTTTGGTGGTGAGCAGGGCCATCGCTTTGTGAACGCCGTTCTGGATAAGCTGGCGCAGAAATGGCGCGCCCCGGAGACTTTGCAGGCTGGTCGCTGACAAATCGCAACTAGTCTGCTTTCGCTCTGCCGATGTGGATATGGTCCGATCCTGGGCTTTGAAAACTCTGTCATCTTGTGCTATCACCACAAAGTGATCTTTCCATGTTCCCAGGAGTGTAGCCATGGCGGAAGAGCAACCTAAAAAACGAGTCACAAAGTCCACGGAAGTTTCAGCGGATCCCAAGGCAGCGCCAGCCCGTCGCGCGACGGCTCCGGACGCAGCCGCCGTGCCCAAGACGCGCGCCGCTCGCGCCCGTAAATCGGCTGCGGAAGCCGCGCCGGTCAAAATGCCGTCTAGTGCCGGACGTTCAAAATCCCCTGCAGTCTCTGCCGCGGATCGCCAGCACATGATTGCTGAACGTGCCTACTATCTCGCTGAGGCCCGCAGCTTTGCGGGAAGCGACTGCCAGGCAGACTGGTATGCAGCAGAGGCTTGGATCGACGCTCAGCTATCCACTTAAAGCGTCTGATGCGGCTGCCTGTACGCAGCCGTCGCGGCCCGTCTAAATTCCGGTTTGGCGGGCACCAGAAAAACTTCTGGCGACGCACGAGGTTCTTGGTGTAACCTCGTTATCTGCAAGATATTGTCAAACAGCCTGGAGTTTCTATGCGCGCTTATCATAATTTCAGTAAACGTTCCCTCCTCGCTGCATGTGGCGCAGCACTTTTGGTACTTTCCACTTCCTTGGCCGAAGCGCAGTCTGCACCCAAGGCAGACCTGGAAGATGTGGCTACCACTCAGCCCGCCGATCTCACCACCGCCAAGCTTGAAAATACGATAGGTACCCGTTGTGCCTTGGGCGATGGGGTGCCGCAGAATTATGGTTTGGCGGCACAGTGGTTTGATAAGGCTGCCCTCCATGGCTATGCCAAGGCAGAATATAATCTCGGCATGCAGTATTATTTCGGGCAGGGCGTCAGTAAGGATGAGACCAAAGCGGCTTACTGGTGGGCGAAGGCAGCAGCGCAGGGTATTGCCGCCGCTCAGTATAACTTGGGTAATCTCTATTTCTTAGGGCAAGGGGTTCCGCAGGACTATGGTAAGGCAAGCCTCTGGTGGCGCAAGGCAGCAGCACTCGGAAATACCCAGGCGACCAGTAACCTGGCAACCTTGGCGCGCCTGCACCCGGAGTACCAAACAGTGGCTGCTGTCGACAAAAAGACCGTAGTCGCGCCTTGATGTGCGGCTAATCATTTAGTCAGTGCTTTTTTCGGTGTCGTCGGTCGCTATGCCGTTGCTTTTCTGGACACGCATAGCGGCGGCATGTTCCTTCTCGATATACTCCCGCTTACCGCGTTCTGCGTTGAGCTGCCCTTCAAGGTCGGTCACATGTCGTTCATGACGACGAATTTTCAGTCTGTTACGGATATGTGTGGGTAGATAAATCAGCATGCTCGCAATAAAACCGGCGACGAAGCCACTGAGCAGGACCACCCCCTGGGATTGTGCAAATGTCCATGAGAAGAAATGAATAGCGGCGGGAGCCCCATTCTGAGCTGCAAAAATGACAGCCAGTGCCGCTATCAGAAAAGAAACGATCATCCACATTGTGCCCTCCTTTCCCTTGCTTGGTTATGTACTTGTTGTAACGGAAACTTACATACGTTAACCGCGCCTGAAAAACACTCTGTCCACCCAGCGGGACCCGACCCAAAGTGTTGTCGGTAGGATGACTAACCAAGCCCATACGGGTAAATTGAGTATCTGGCTATTCAACCGATGTTCCAGCGCTGCAATAATGCCTAACCCTACCACAATAAATGTACCACCTACGCCATAGGTAAGCTTTTGCAAACCATGGTGCAGTTCTTGCCGAATGCCCTCGATGTCGTTGTTGCGAATCACTAAAGGCAGCTCTCCCTGTTGGGCTTGGCGCAGGATATTATGCAGGAGTACCGGCATTTCGGGCAGCACCAATCCCCACTGAGGGAAGTATTGTTTAAGCTCGGACCACCAGCCCTGCGGACCGCGCTGGCGACTGAGCCATTCCGTCAACAGTGGTGTGGCGACTTCCCACATATTGAGTGCCGGGTTGAAATCGCGGGCAATGCCCTCGACATTAACCAGCGTTTTTTGGAGCAGCAGGAGTTGTGGCTGAGTTTGCATTTGAAAAGTGCGCGTCGTTTGAAAGAGACGAAGTAAGAGGCTGGCGACGGATATTTCATTCAGGGGCTTTTCAAACATCGGCTCCGCAATGGCACGAATGGCCGTTTCAAAATCCTGTACGTTGGTATCTGGTGGTACCCATCCGGCTTCCACATGCGCTTCTGCTACGCGCCGGTAGTCGCGTCGAAAAAATGCAATCATATTTTCGGCGAGGTAATGCTGGCTTGCATCATCCAGGCTTCCCATGATGCCGAAATCAACGGCGATAAAGCGCCCATTTTTCGGATCAATAAAGAGGTTGCCGGGATGCATATCCGCATGGAAATACGCATCGCGAAATATCTGGCGAAAAAAGATTTCTGCGGCGCGTCGCGAGAGTTGGTCAAAATCAATGCCAGCATCACGCAGTGCGTCGTGCTGACCGATGGGAATACCATAAATGCGTTCCATCACCAATACTGGGGACGCGCAATAATCCCAATATATTTCTGGCACATAGAGTAGATCAGGCTCTGCAGAAAAATTACGCCGCAACTGACTGGCATTGGCCGCCTCGCGTAGCAGATCCAGTTCACCGCGAATGGTTTTGGCATATTCCGCAACAACCGCACGTATTCTCAGGCGACGGCCCTCCTGAGAATAGCGCTCCGCGAGATCGGCGAGCAGGGCGAGTATCGCTAAGTCCTGATCAATAATCCGTTGCAGACCAGGGCGGCGGACTTTGATTGCCACTTCACGGCCGTCCAGTAATTGCCCAAAGTGTACTTGGGCAATAGACGCAGCAGCAGCGGGCTGATCTTCAAATTGAGAGAAGACCGCTTCAATCGGTTTGCCCAGCGCCGCCTCGATAATCTGCCGGGCGATGTTTGACGGGAAGGGGGGTACTGCATCCTGAAGTTTCGCGAGTTCCTGAGTAATATGGTCGGGAAGCAAATCTCGGCGGGTTGAAAGCATTTGTCCGAGTTTGATAAAGGTGGGTCCCAGCGTTTCTAGTGCCTCGCGCAAGCGTTCGGCGAAGGTGCCCTGCGGACGCGGCCCGAACCAAGCCATGGGACTCAGGCGGAGAATGGCCTGATAGGGTTTTAGCAAGGGGAGAAAATAAAGCACGTCGTCCAGGCGGTAACGCACCAGAACGCGGGTGATGTGCAACGTACGCACAAAACGGAGGAAAGACTGTCGCATGGCGCCTAGTCTATCATGGAAATGACGCTACGCACTGCTATGGTTGCGGCAAAAAAAAGCGGGCCTTGGTGGACCCGCCTTGGTAGCACTGGGAGGAAATTACTGAGCGGTCTTCTGAACCTTGATGCTGGAATTGATTTCCACACGCTGATTCAGGAATCGACCCTGCGGCGTAGCGTTGGTGGCGACCGGATTGTCGTAGGAATGGCCCTTCAATACCATACGATCACTCGTCACCCCATGTTGCGTCAGGTACTGCGCTACACTTTGGGCACGCAGTTTGGACAGCTTAAGGTTGTATGCGTAACTACCCACCTTGCTGCAATAGCCATTGACGTCGAGTACGGCATCTGGGTGGTTTTTTGCAAAATCGGCCACTTGGTCCAGTACCTTGATGTCATGATCCAGAAGTTTGTATGAATCAAACTTAAAGTTAATTCCGGTAATAGTAACCGGTTTGCTCACCAGAACTGTCCGCTCTACAGGCGCGATGGGGGTCGGCATTGGCGCGGGAGGCGGAGGTGTCGGCGCGACCGCCACGGGGACCGGCGCGGGGGCGCAATGGGCAGGTACAGGACCATCAGTGACCGGGCGCCCGCCCCGTACACAGATGCCCCTGCTGGTGACAAGGGGTTTGGCGCCGTGGTCTATTGCATAACCCACGTAGCCATTGTTCGCATAAGCGGCGCTGGCGAAAAGACCACAACTGATGGCAACCAGCAGTGTAATACGTTTAATATGTAACATTATTAAAACCCTCCTCTCTCAAGCCCTGGCGAAACTGCCCGGCAAAAACCTTGACCACTCTGGTGGAGGATGTTGTAAATGGGCAACTTTGTCAAGACGCCAGCAGCGCAAGATGTGCATAAGTCATCCAAATGTTGGCCACTGTGTCAGAAATGGCCAGACCCCACAGGTGCTGAAGTCGCTTGACAAAGAAAAGCCTGAGCCGCACAATGCGCCGCTAATCGTGGGAGGGGTTCCCGAGCGGTTAAAGGGATCAGACTGTAAATCTGACGGCTCTGCCTTCGGAGGTTCGAATCCTCCCCCCTCCACCATTTGAATTTTGTGGTGTCGCGCGCTGAGCGCAGGGCTAGATGGTTTAAGTTTTAATTTGTGC
>JAKAVW010000041.1 GCA_021827445.1 Pseudomonadota bacterium | reverse complement strand
AAACCCGGCAATATTGTCGGTGAACCCGTCCAGCAGCTTCTTCTGCGCCCCGGTGAGGCCCGTATCGGAAAAGATGCCATCACGGGCACTTTTGTAATCGAAGATGATGTTGGTGACATCCGGCACGTTCCAGTTGACGATCTGAATGAACGTCCCGGCGGGCAGATTGATGGACAACGCGGCACCCAGTTCGTCCATGAGCGAATCATCCGCGCCGGACAGCAGGTTGCAGGCCATAGTGGTCCCCACATACCCGCGATTCATGAAGATGAGCTTCCTTTCGGGATCCCAGGCATACCAGGGGAAAAGCGTCTCCAGGCGACGCCGTTGGATGATCCGGTAAAGCTGATCGTTTAACGTGCTCACGGGGTTTCATCCTCCAGATGGTTTTCGGAAATGCAATGCGATGCCAAGGCGTTGGCAAGCTGGAAGTAGAGGCTGTAATTTCCCTGCACGCTGCCCGGTGTGATCACATAGCGACCGCAGATGATAAGAGAGGGCGTCTGGCGTATCTCGGCTTTGCCCATGACGCGAATATCCTGCAACACGAGCTGCTGGATGGGTTTGTACCGCATAGCCGCCAGATAATCGGCGGGCCGCACCCCGATTTTCTCTGCCGCCAGCGCATAGGTTCTGGGATCCGAGTAGGAGTCGTGATCATCCTGTACCAAATGAAAGGCCTCGCTATCGAATCGTGGCAGGATTCCGGGATCAACAGCGGCCACCGCAAAATAGCTCTGCGCCATGGAGATCCAGGGCTTGCCGACCGCCGCCGGCATCTGCTCGAAGTGAATGCTGGATGGCAAGGTGTCGGCCCAGCGTAGCGTCTGGTTGTTCAGTGCCCGGCAAAACGGGCATTCATAGACCATCGCCTCGATGATGGTGTCCTGATATTTCGGTCCCAGGTGTACCCGGCGATATGGTTTGAACTGGTGGGCGTTGTCTGTCATGCCGTCCAGCCCATTCAGTCCCGCGAAAGCGGTGGAACTGGCGAACCCCAGAATGATCCCGGCCACAATGGCGGCAACTTGCACCTTCCGTGTCATGCAGCGAGCACCTCAGATAATGCCCTGGTGATCTCCAGGCTGTTCGTGACTCCAGCCACGATCAAATTGCAGCCGGCGGTTTGCAGCGTCGCATACTGGGGCTGCAGGCGGGCTGCGGCCTCCATGGCTTCCTGATCTCCCAAAGCCGCCCGATAGGACTTGGTCATTTTGATGGCCTCGAAGATGGCCCGACGATCCGCATACCCCGTACCGATACAATCCTCGCAGCCTTTCCCAATCCATTCCTGATCCGGTACGGCAACGCCGCTGCCCGTAAAGACCTCTGGATTGAGCACTTCGGAAGCGGCCTTGCAATGTGGGCAGACAGTGGCGATCACGCGCTGCGCTAGGAAGAGCTTTACCGATGCGGCGATGATGTGCTTGGGTATCTTGAGGTCGTCCAGCCGGAAATAGCTTTCCGTCCCTGAATTGGCGTGCAGGCTGGCCATGACCAGGTGGCCGGTCATACCGGCTCGCATGGCGATGGCTCCCGTTTCTTCGTCCCGGATTTCGCCGACCAGAATCTTGTCCGGATCCTGGCGCATCATGGCGCGAAGCGCCGATGCAAAGGTCCGGCCCGTGCCAGGTCCAACTGGAATCTGCTGAACACGATGCAGGGTGTATTCCACGGGATCCTCTGCCGTAACGATCTTCACGTCCGGCGTGTTGAGTGCATTCATGCCGGAGTACAGCGTCGTCGTTTTACCGGATCCGGTCGGTCCTGCGGTGAGGATGAGGCCCTCGCGCTGACTGAGTGCCCAGCGGAAGGCATCTTCCACACCGGACGGCATAAACAGTTTTTCTATGGGTAAACCCGCGTTGGCTGAATCCAGCAACCGGACCACTGCTGAATACCCAAAGTTGGTCGGCACGATGTTCAGGCGGATGTCGATGCGCCGGCCCTCGAACTCCTGCACAAATCGGCCATCCTGTTCGTGCCGGGTGTCGGCGACATCGAGATTGGCCCGATACCGCAATTTATTAACGAGCAAGTTTGCTTCACCCGGGGAGATGACGGCCACCACACTGAGTCGTCCACGGATTCTTGTCCGGATTTCCGTGCTGCCATCCTCCAGGCTCTCAAAATGCAGATCTGACCATCTCTTACGCGCCGCCGTTTCAAATAGCTCGTTCATAGTGGCCGTGAGCGCCTTGTCACGGTCATTGGTCGAGATGAACGCCTTGGCGACGACGGCCATCAGCCAACGTCCTGGACGAAGGCTGCGGTATTTCTGGGCATTCCGGGTGTCACCTGCCACTTCCCTTGTGGATTCTTGTAGATCAAGGCAGGAGTGCCATGGATACCGTGCGCATTCATCCAGCGGTTATTGGACTGTATGGAGCGAGTGTCCTCTGCGGATACCTGCGCCTTGGGCACGATGCCGCCTTCTTCCTCCTGACTGTTAAAGTGGGTTTCGTCGAAACGCCACTCTTTCGCCGGACTTGTGGACGCGATGATGGTTGCCGCTTTTGGCAGACTGCTCGGCTTCAGGAAGCCAACGGGTATCAGATGGATGGCCAGTGATCCGTTATCCACATAGGATTTCAGGTGATCCCAAGCCAGGTGGCAGAAGATGCAGTTCGGGTCCGCCACCATCCAGACTTGCTTGGGTGCGTCCGGTTTTCCAATGAGGAAATTGGTGGTTTTTTGGACCGTTGTGCCCACGTCCACCGGGCTGATCACTCGCGGTTTATCAGCGGCGGGCAAATATTTCTGGGCATAGCGCACGGACTCGTTGGTTCCACTGGCGGTAAACAGCCCGCCCATGAACACATACTTGCCGTTTTTCGTGCTGTACATGATCAGTGCGTGACCCGGAGACACCTGCACGGTGTATCCATTCAGCCCCGCTTTTGTGGGGAATGTTTTGAGAATAATTGCCTGACCGTGGCTCATCGCCATGATGGTTTTGGCGCCTGCCTGGAATGCGAGCGGCACATTTCCGGCGAACGCCCAGGCGGGCGCTGCGAGAAACAGGCCGGCGGCCAATCCGCCGGCCAAGGTCCGCATGGACCGTTTAACCATCAGGCAACGCCATGCAGGATCAGCGTGTGACTGATGATCGTGCCCGCAGTGGCCGCAAAGATCTTGATGAGGACCGGGATACCGTAGTACAGCGCCACGGCACCGCCAACCACGACGGCCAGCACGGTACCCTTACCCGTGAAAACCATGGTAGCCACACCAAAAATCAGTCCGCCCGCGACGATGGCCAGACCCAGATCACCCTGCGCCCAACCTTCGATCTTGGTGGCTACTGCGGCGAAGGACGTACCACCCGTACCGGCGTGCGCCTGAATCGCCATCATCATCCCGGCGACGAGCAACAGGGCCGCCGTCATGAGTGCCTTCTTGCTGCTCAACATCTGGTCAAGACGCATGATCATCTGATCATAACGGTTGACCGCCTTACCCATTACAGCGTCCATAATTGACTCCTTGATCAAAGAGAGAAACAAAATCCATCAGCTTGCCGGCACCGGAACCTGGGCATGGGCGGACCCGTTTCCCAAAGTCCACGTCTGCGGCGTGATGATGGAGTACACCATCCCCGGAAAATGCAGATTGCCCTCCGGTCCATGGTAGGGTGCGACCCACACCCGCAACACCTTGGGCTGCGAAATCAGCGGCCTGGGGTAATGTAGAGGGGCCATCAGGGGTGCAGTCCCGGTGCTGCCTGAATCCGATGCTGTCGCCTGAGACTGGCTTGTGCCGCCACCGGCCACCGTGGTTCCAGAAGCTGCGGTCGTCGGGTGCAGAGAAGGTAGAACATCGTTTTTGCCGGGCGCTGTCCGCAAGAGCTTTCGCGCAAGGGTCTGTTCCTTGATGGTGCTCTTGTCTGGATTCACCTGGTCCCGGTGCCGCGTGATGCCCCACACTTCACGAGGACCGACGCAGACCCCGCCCTTTCCGTGGATACACGGATGACTGGCCGCGCATCCGCTGAGGACGACGACCGCCAGCGTAACGGGAATGGAGAGATAGCGGATCATCATGGCTGGGCGTACTCCTGACGGGTCTGGGCTTCCGGTGTGTTGTTGTACTGACCCTGGCTGGGGAAAGCGGACGCCACGGCGGGGGACTGGCCGGCACCTGCGTAGGGCGATGTTTCTCCGTAGGGGCTTTGCATCCCGCTGGGCGCCATCGGACTGTTGTTCAATGCCTGTGCCGACTGCAGTTGGGCCTCTTGAATCTGCGCTTTGCTTTCACCGTCGGTATGCACCCGCACGCCCGTCTCCAGAATCATGCTGACTGACACGCCCGGGTTGACCTGGATCGTTGGCAACATGGACTCGGCTTCATTCAGGTAGAACTTGGAGATCTGGCCCGCCGCCGTGGATACCCCGCCGCCCGCGGCTTCTGCACCGATGTAGCTCGGAGAGGGCATCTGGAATCCCTGAGTACTGCCAGATGCCGGGTTGAGATTGAGGCCCTGGACACCCATGGGCTGCACCGCATTGCCGAGCCCCGAGAAGATGCCGGCGATAAAGGACTTGATCATCGCCGGTCCCTGATGCGATACGACTTTCCCGGACACGCCTACCAGCCCGTCGGATCCCACGATATACGCATGGATGGGCGCCGAGATGACCTTGCCTCCTCGTGCGACGCACGAAAGCATATTGGTTCGCATGTACACTTTTTGATTGCCGATGCTGCCGTATCCGCTGGCAATCGCCATGCAGTTTTCGAGATTGGCGCGTAATCCATTGGGCAAAATGGCCCGTTTCTTGACACGAATATCGACGATCTGCGGATTGGTTTTCGCTTGTGGCCCTGTACCCGCCTGCAACCCATTAACCAACACGCCTGTTAAAATGGTGCCGGCGGGCAGATAGATGCCCTTTTTGCTCTTCACCGTCACGGCATTCATCACTGTGGAGAGCTTGTGCGGATGCTTTAGATTGACGGTATCCAGATGCGCAGGGGTTGTCGGAGCCGCAGGGATTCCGCCCTGTGCCGTAGGCACATTGCTTGACGGTATTCCACTTGGCGTTTGCGGCAACTGTCCCAAAACTACCGGGCTTGATGCCGGTACCCAGGTCTGCGGCGGCGTGTAGTGCTGTTGCTGTATGGGTTGGGATCTCATCGTGGCGATTTGATTCTGCAGCGCGGAAATGCTGCTTTCCAACTGCTGCATCTGCGGGCTGGGCGCTGCCCCAGGCACGGACTGGTGCTCCGCCTTCAGCTTGGCGAGCAGGGTTTTGCTGATATGCCCGGAAAGGTCCTTTTCCTGATTTTTCGTCATCCCGCTTTCAGCCGCCGTGATTTTGACGAGCTTCTTCATCTGATCTTCCAGATGGTCTATCCGCGCTTCCATTTCCGCAGGCGTTTGCGAAGTAGGATGCTCAACATAGACCTGGCTGTTGGTGGCCATAGCCTTCTTCAATGCCGCGTTTGCGGCACTATTGTTGTGTGGTCCTGCGAGCTGGCTGCCGATGACAACGGCGCCTATCACACCCGCAGCAAGGCCTCCGAACTTGAGTTTTTGCTTGGTCTCCGGGCTTTGGGTTTTCCACCAGAGCTTGGCGCGGTCCTTGATACCTACCATACGGCCCCCAGCCCCCGGTGCGAGGCGGGTAATGCTTCTACGAGGTAGAGTTGCGTGCTTTCTCCGGGATAGAGTTTGTGATGCGGATAGAAGGCTACGGACAGAACGCCCTTTTGGTAGAATTCATTTTCGACCAAGTTGACGGCCTGATGGACATTATCGGTGAGCTTGTAGCTCACAATCTGATAGCGCCCCCCGATCCAGTGCGAGAGGCCCGTCCAGGATAATGGCGTAGGCGATATAAGGTTCGGAACCCGTCGGCTTTGCCGATAATTCTCTGGCACCTGATCGAGTACCGCGTCCCGCATCAGGCTGACCATGACACTGGCATAGGCCGACCGATCAGGGATTTTAGGGGCTCTTCTGGGTACGAAGCCCGGAAAAACCAGTTTATAGTTTTTCGCCGGCGTATTTTTCGGAATCAGAGTGAGAGACGCCACTGGATCGTCCGGATTTTCTCCGGTGATATACACCCCTTCGGGGAAGCTCGGTGTCACACCGATGATGACATCTGATCCATGCTTGAAGGGCTTGGCATATTGGCTGCTCCCCGCGATGATTTTGGGATGTGCGAATGGCGTGACAAAAAGGTTAGGCGTGACACCAGATACTATGACTGCATAGGTTTTTCCGGGATCTACGCGAATATCCGTAGTGGATACTGGAATGCTCCCGATGCGTGCCGCCTTGAAACTCATGTGCGGCGGGATGTTGGACGCGCCATAGGTGTTCATCGCGGCGCTACGGATCGTGTACGGATTGGCGCCGACCGGCGGCGGGGTTACTGTGGCCGGTGGCATATACGGTGCGCTACCGGGTGCGCTGGGCGGCATGGGTGCCGGCATCCTGCCACCGGTTAAATCGGGCTGACTTGGCGCTGCGGGGATGTGCCCAAGACTCGCAAAGGCGGGCGACTGCTGCAGAACTGACGTGCGATCTGGCGAACTCGGCATGACGAATCGCCCAGAGCCGTTATTTGCCCCTTGCGCGAATGCCGCACTACCTGCGCTGGCTTGTTGATATTCTGTCGCTCCCTGTTGACCGAGGCTCGCTCCTTGCGTCAGCGCTGTATCTGTAGGGGGCGGCGGCGCCATAACACCTGCGAGCGTCGCTACAGGCCATAAGGCCAAGGTGCAGAGGATCCCGTAACGGCGCATCATTTCGCCCCCTTGTCTTTTTCTTGAGCCATGGTCCATTTGATGGTGTGCGGTCCGCCCTGATAGGCGTTGAAGTTATCCAACACAGGCCTGCCACCTTCTATGTGTACCGCCATGGAAAAGGTGTAATGCACCTTGGATACGGTCTGCCCGAGATTGTTGATCTGGCTGAGAAGCCCGTAGACAAAAACCGTTTTGTTCGCCGCCTGCCAGATGGTTCGCTTCGCCTGAAAAAAGAAATTTGCCTGGTCCCCGCGCTCGGCGGCTGCCGTGGCGAGCACCTTGCCTTTAACGATGGCGAAATCGTTCGCATCGAACAGCTTACCGAGGCTATTGGCAACGTATGTCGCGTCGCCCGGCGTAAGGTTTCCGACCAGCTCAGCGACGTACAAGCCCCAGGACTCGTAGTAACCGGCGCTGGCCGTGGCGTACCCGATATTCACGGCCTTATCGAGATAAGGTGGTACCAGAGTGGTCTTGGTCTTCATCGTGAAGATCATCCACTGCTGCGACAGAATCACTATCACGAGCGCTACAATGACGAACAGATACAGGCGACTATTCTCCGCCAGTTTGTCGTAGGTTTTGCGGAAGAAGTCCCAGTTCAAGAGATCCACTCCTTGATGTTTCCATTCCGGAAAACATCATTGAGCCGCCACCATCCGAACTGATAGCTCATGTGCGGGAGTACACCGTTGAGCTGGTTGTTCTTCCAGCCCGAGAAGAGGTACACCACCCCCACACTGAGCACTACGCAGATGGTCAGTTCGCGCATCACATAGCCGACAATAAAAAACATGGCGGCTACCGCGACTTCTTCGACATCCCAGAAAAGGATCTGCTGGGTGTCGTCAACGTGGTTGGGCATTCTTACGGCTTGCATGATGTTTCCCCCTTTTGTGCCAGGGTCTTGTCGCGCTTCTGGCAGGCCCAATAGTCGGTACCTGTCTTTCCACAAGGGAGCGTTGCTGGCTTGCAGCTCCACGGATTAACGATGGATGCCTGTGTATGCAGCCGCTTGGCGCCCGCCTTGAACCAGGCCTCCGGGATATGGAACGCGGGCCTCCTTGTCGGAAATGGAATCGTTTGCTGCGGCATCCATGGTGAATGTGTCGGAATCATCCGGGGATGCACGATGATGGGGCCGAATGCGGGAGTATTCACGATGGCCGGCATCTGTTTTCCGAGGACGTGGGCGAGTCCTGGCTCGGGCTGCTGGTATTGCCATGCCGCTCCGAGTCGGGGCTGAGGCTGGTAGATGACGGGGCCTGCGGGTGCGTGCGCCTGGGCCACAGGCTTTTCCATCCAAGAGGGCGTCCAGTGGGCGCAGGCCGAAAGGCCCAGGCCAAGAACGCCGCATACAGCCAGACGAAGACCGCCGTGAACAAGGTGGCCCATATCTGGAAAGCGGGAAATGCCAGATGCGCGAAGGGCGTGTAGGTCCACGGCGGAACCCCCGCACCCTCGTTGACATAACTGCATCCCTTGGGGACGGCGTAACCGTCTGGCCAGAATCCCAGGGATGCGCCGGACCAGACTCCGGCCATGAAGGGATGGGCCATCTGCCAGTCCAGGGTTTCCTTCTGCGGGTCGTTCACATACTGCCCGTAGCACGGAATCATCACCTGGGGCACCCACTGGAACTCCCAGGTATGCCAGGCCATGCCTACCGCCATGATCAGAACAAATATCCGCCATTTAAGAACCCTTTTGAGCATTCTGAGCACCGGGGAGCGGGACTCCGGGGTGCTCTTTTTCCCACTTGGCCGCATAGAAATAATCCCAAATCGTCAACTGACACCGATAGTCCAAATTAGCGGTTCCATTCTTGATGCTCCTGCCGTAATCGGTGTCTGCCGCTATCGCTACGGATCCAACAAAGTTACCTACCCAAGAAATAGGACTGCATACCCGGTGAATCCGCTGGTCGGGCGTACCCCCGATAAACACCCAGATCAGAAAGGCAATGAACAGAAAAAACAGCAACTCGCCAAAGTGTTTCAAAGTCAGGCCCCGGCTTTGCAAGCGCCGATGTTGTCCAGAATGGAAGCGAGATCGCCGACCGTGGCGTCTCCTACCGATACCTGGTGCTTACCGGTTTTGTCGCAATAGACCATCACCGGATTGTTGATGTAACCCGCGGTCGCCAGTAATGCGGTATTTCCGTCCACTTCCTGCACCATGGACAGCGTGCTGGGTACGCCGCGAATGCCGCCTTCCATCTGCCCGTCGGGAGACTTTTTGAACAGGCGCTCGTCCATACTCATCTTTTTGGCGGGTGCGGGCGCGGCGAGGATGGCTTCGGCCTTGTGCAGACTGCTTTTGTCTTTCTCGGCGACGGGGACATAACGAATATTCAGGATTCCCGCAGCGATTTTTGGCGCAAGGGCCAGATAGAGCTTGTGTCCGACGCTGCTGTTGGGGTCTATGTACACCGTAGCCTGCGGGCCGGATCTGCCTTCGGTGAATCCGGTTCCACCTGTCATGAGCGTGCCGAGGGTCGATACGGCGCCCGCAGCGGTCGGCTCTTCGCTGACCGGCTGTGTAGCTACCGAATGATTCGCCGCCAGCGCGAAATCTGAGCTGGTGTTGTAATTCTTGCCATCGGCACCAACGAGTGTGCCGATCATCACGAGGTTATCCGGTGCGTCCACCCAGGCGACGCCTTCCTGTCCGTTGACATCCCGGTAGAGCGCCCCGGTCAATCCGCCGGGGCCTGGCCATGTCTGAATCACTGTGGCCGTATCATCACTGGCGGAACTCAACAAGTTTTGAATGGATTGTGGCGATTCCGTCGTGGGTGTGGCGGAATAGGGCACGGCGGGCTGCGCCGTTACCACCTGGGTGGTTGACGGCATCAATGGCCCGGTGGCGGTGGTCTTGGATGGTGCTTCGGGATGCGCAGTAGCTGAATGACGAAGCAACGCGGTCTGGTGTGGCGCCATGATGGGGGCAATGCCCGATGACTGGTCCGCTTCGGTTGGTTTTGCTGGCCCCATTATCTTGTTGGCAACCATCAAGCCGACCACGGCGAGAACCGTGACACTAATGACCGTTTTCTGTTTGGCGCTCAATGACTTCTTTTTGGCTTTCCCGCCTGATATGCCGTCTATGGGCTTCGTTTCCGTCTCGCCCACTACCGGCTCCTTTCGGGGGTCGATCGTCTTTTTTGCAAAAGGATTACGCACTTTTGATCTCCTGCACGCGGATTTCTTCAGCCAGACATTGCGTTGCCCGCCGGAGGCGATCCATTGGGTCATTTTTTCCTAGTGTAATTACACTACCATTACAGATCACGGTCATTTCGGTGACGCCCTTGGGCATCAGCACATTGAGATAGAGCATGGTCAGGATGGATGCCGCAAATTCGTTGGCGGGCAGGGTGAGCAAATCCACTGCTTCCGCATCCATATTGAATTCTTTATTGACCATTTTCAGCCTCAGCCTCCATGCCCTGCACCTTTTGCTGCATTTCCTGCACCTGTCTGATCATATTCGCTACTGCCGGATTGCTTACGGCAGGCGCCTCCACCGGAGTAACCACTTGTTTAGACCTAATCACTATGGGCTTCGTCACCACGTTCTTCCTTGCCCTATCCGAAACGTGTTGTGCGGGTGCGGGCGGTAACGGGACCGCCTTGATGGGTCCATTCTGGAAAATAATCACCCACAATGCCGCCGCACATCCCAATCCACCGGTGATGATCGACAAAAGTATCCACCCGCGCTTATGGCGGTGTGCAACTTCTTTTGGCACTCCCAGACGGACGTTTCCCATTCGTGCTTATAAATACACTATGATAATGCAGGATGCAAGCGCGTGATGATGGAACGACCTATTCCGTGGCGAGGCTAATCCCGCTGCCGTTGGCTTTTTCGCGGATCGCCGCGATCAGAAGTCCCACGGCCACGAGTGGTCGATGACGTGGTATAGTGCCCGGCACGCTGCTCCCAACCTCAAGACCTATGGGCTTGGTGAAATCCACCTGCTTGATGACATCCACCCGTTTGCAGACATCCACGGCCCATTTGCGGTAGGTATCCATGCGCCACCGGTCGAAGTTGTTGTATTCGATGTTATCTTGTCCGATGATGGACAGGTGATAGGCTCGCCGTGCCCTGGATATGGTCCCCGGGGGCAGATGGTACTTTATGTCCTTTTTGCTGCCGTCAAGATAATCAATTTCCAGGCGCATCACGAGGATACTGCCGTCTGGTTCCACCTTCCAGGACGGCCAGAGGGTCCCGATCCTTCGGGGTTTTCTCATCTCTGGGTTATCCATCTTCACCATGATACTGACGTACCAGGTATATCCGACGAGCTTGCCTGCGTGGCGCTTATAGCGCATCACCAGGTGAAACCGGCGCACCAATAAATGACCTGCGATGGGCCTGTGCATCAGGAAACGCACGGAGAACGGTTCTCCATCGCGCCGTGACCAGAGCGGCATCGTCAGCTCCATCAGCGGTTTCTCTCCTGCTTTAATGGTTTTGAAATGCACTTTGTATTTCTCGTCACGCTTCAGGAACTCGGCATAGGGGATCTCGTTGGCGGACACGAGCACACCCCCGATCACGCCATCGTAGCCGTCGTGCGCGGCCTTCTCCGTATCATTGTCCTCTGGACGGCCTTTTCTTTTGATGGTGCGCCGAGCATGTTCGCCCTTGAGCCAGGTCGCTGTCATTTGCCGCGTGGCATACCAGATGTCTGCCAGCTCTCTGTTTAAGTATTTTCGCCCTTCATCCATCGTCCCGAACTGGCAGGCTTTGGCGTAAGTACGTCTGATTCTCTGGGCCTGCTCGATCAGCAAGGGTTCGTCCTTGGGATCGACCCAGGCCTTATAGACAAAGTTTCGGAACAAGGGCGTCCTTCTTTGATTCACAATCGTCGAAAATCCTAGTCTAGTGAAAATACACTATTGACGCGGCATCTTCCATGCCAGCCCTCTGCTGGTACATAGAAACTGGCCGGTACTCCTGGTCGGAACGATCTACGGCACTTTCGCCGGACCTTTTGAAAGGAGATATCTTATGTATCAGCATAATACGATTGTAGCTGGGTTTATATTGGTGAATGACGCCACCACCAACGCGGCGCTTCAAGAGGCACGCGCCGAGATTGGTGAGGCCGGCTGGAAGGCGGGTTACACCGAGGAAAGGTCCAAAGTCGCCCGTGCTGCTCTCAAGAAACACGGGGCACCCCTTCTGACCAAGCTCTCTGGCACGCTCTCCGGGGTATTTACTCCCCAAACGAAAGACGCCCAGGGAAACGTGTTCCAAAAGGTGCGGGTTTTCCTAAACAACGGCCAGGACTCAACAGTTCTCTCGCTTGACCTTGGAACAGAGTTTTGTGAGCGGCTTCTTCCGAAGTTGGAGGCTGCCATTAAAGACCGCGGTATTGGCGTTGCGATCACCATCGCGTGCTTTCCCACGTCGGTTGATCGCGGTGGCCGGACGTTTGTTAATCATGTTGCGTCCGTTAAGACAGACGGCCAAGAGGTTAAGGCGGAATCGCACTTCCGTCGTGCCCAAGATGCTTGCACGGCGGCTGTTGCTGCGCTTGAAAAGGCGGGCGTAAAAGCCAAGGCTGCGCTTGACGCCACTCGGAAGGCCGCAAAGGAGGAATATTTCCTTGGCCTGGCAGGTGAGGTCGCTGCCCTGTTCGGCAACACCTCTACCGCCGCTGAACCCTCTGAAGCTGCTGCCCCAGATCCATCGTCGGGGCCGTCTGAAGAGGTCGCTCGCGCCATTAGAAGGATCGAGCGTACTGAAGCCGCTCGCCTGGAGTATGCGAAGCAGTGGGTGGAGGTCAACTTCACCGGCGATGATGCGAAACAGTTGTTTGATGCTATCGAGGCACGTCGCAAGACTGCCGCTTGATTCTCCCCCCACCCCTCGCCTTTGGCTTGGGGTTTTTTCGTGTCCATCGCCCGCAGGTACATAGAAACTGTCCGGCACTCCTGAACGGTATGACCTAGAAGGAGTATTTCGATGTATAATCTATGGGAGCGTTTGCGCCGATCCAAGGTGTTTGTGCTTTTTTATGCGCCGCATCGGCGGCGTCTTTTAGCACATGAATTGTCTCTGGCTGCACGGGGCGCGTCTGCTTACATAGCGGTTGCCTCGCTGGTAAACAGCAAACTCGAAGAGTTGTTCCTTGCCGCTGTGGTCTGGCTGGTTCTGGTATTCGTCGCCGCAATTGTTGCACCCTCAGAAAAAGGAGAGTGAGATGAATGGGATTACAGTTTTCGCACTGACAATGATAGGCATTGCTCTTTTCATCGGCGGCTTCTATTTGTTCCTGGATTTTGTGAACATGAAGGCCGAACAGTCCAGAAAAGAGCGGGAGCTTCGAGAGACACAATCTCAGCACCCCGAGCGCCATCTATCCGACGGCGCTTCCTGATCTACCCCCACCCCCATGCTTCGGCTTGGGGTTTTTTTGCGCCTCAAGGTTCAAAAACCGCCACAACATCCTCCGGCTGCCCCGCGAACTGAACCTGTACGATGTCCAGCAAATCCTCTTCCTTGTCCACCCATCCGATCCCGAAGCGATCCATTGTGGTGATGGATTGGTCCGATGGCCGCCAGTAGATAATCCGGTCAGGATTCGTCGTGTCCTTGTTTCTCATGGTGTCGAGAATCCGGTCAGGAAGACAGTCTATGTAGGTTATAGGTTCTACGCCTGGCGGGTACCCAATATTCCGCAAGGCAACTATGGCCGAAAGCGGCATGGGCTGCGGCCAGAGATACTCTGCCTTGCCAAAGTAAGTGCTGAGGCCAGATTCCAACAACGCCAGGTCCCATAGCCCGGCACCACTCCTGTGTGCAGGAACAGAGAGCATCACTCGTGGATCATCCGCGCCATTGTATCGTCCCCGTATTTCGCGCATGAACTCTTCTAGCCACGGCGAACAGACCCAGCCCCTCCCGTCATGAAGAACCAGTGTTCCTACCGGATTGATTACGATGTCCGGTGTCCGCCAGTCGCGTCGCTGCGCGAAGAACGCTTCGATCTGTTGCTGCCGTGCTGCTCCCATATCAAACCCCCGTGCCGCTATCGCGTATTCCATCGTGCCAGCATGAATATTGCTGGATATTGGTATTCATCACCCCCTCCGGGGGGATTTCAGGATTGCGCTATCGCGCATCCCAGTCAGGCCCTATCGGGCCATATCAGGCTCTTCGAGCCGGTTCACGCCCTACGGGCGGGGGCACGTCCGGGAACGTGCGGGCCGCTATCGCGTCCCTTGGAGGTGCCAAGTTCGCCGGATCCCTGCCAGTGATCAATAAGCGTCCTTGTTCACACTCCAGGTGCCACCGTCTCCGGTATTCCGCCATGTACCTTTGCCATGATCGCCTTTCAGATATCCGGCGAACTTGGCACCTGTTCCGGCGATTCCGAAATGGATGGTCGAACCGCGCACAAATCCTGCCACCTGGAACGGTGTATTGCTCTCTTTGCGTCCGTGGCAGATGCCGGTGAGCCGTCCAGATACCCGGATCTGGATCGCGCAATGCCCCTGGTCTCCACCAGAGAATCGCGCTTCCCATTTTCCCGCATACGGCGTTGCCGCAAAAGCGAGTCCTGAAGTTCCTAATGCAATAATTGCAAACAGTGTTTTCTTCAACATCCTTTCTCTCCTTTTTGCCGGGACAACC
>JAKAVW010000040.1 GCA_021827445.1 Pseudomonadota bacterium | reverse complement strand
GGCAGGGCGGGCATTGATTTCTCCTCGTCCCCCTGACTCCGTTTTGTACCGGCTTTTTGTACCACTGAGCCTCCTGAATACCTTGCTACACTGGGTATTCAGTATATTAGTACAAATTGGCGGAGAGGGTGGGATTCGAACCCACGGTACCCTTTTGGAGTACACAGCATTTCCAGTGCTGCACCTTCGGCCGCTCGGTCACCTCTCCTGAGGGGACGAAGTGTACCCCAGACGCCAGCGACAGAGCAATGACCTTATATGGAAGCAGCACAAAACGACGCATTTTAAAAACTCAGCACCTCGCCATCGTTCCTGGGCAGGCCCGACAGGGCGTTTTGAATACGAATCAGGACACCAGAGCGATCATTTACGAATTGAACACCAATGGCTGGCGGTCGACCGTCACGATTATCCGGTGGTGTCACCCACACCACCTTCCCCATAACAGGCGCACGCGGCTGGCTGTCGGGAAGGCTGATCATAAGTAGCACTTCCGTGCCTATGGGCAGGAGATTCGGTGTCTCCACCAATACCCCCCCTCCCCTAATGTTTGGCATGTAGTAACGCTGCACCGCATTAGCATCCCGCAGCACTACGGACAGCGCTTTGGCCGCACCTCCTGTCTCAGCTTGTAATCCCATGCGCCTTCTCCCTGGACCAAATGCTTACCCAGCTCAACAGTAACGTTTCCAGCATCATGCCCACATTGCGATTCTGCACGAGAGACTCAGGCAGTCGGATCCAACCCTCCAGCGTCTCCCAGAGGGACATCGCCTGAGCCGACTGTGCCATGGCCTCTAGCGACTGCAAATAGTCTAAATGCACGATGTTGTCCAGGCGATGATTACGGAGACGAAGCAAATCCGCCAACAAGCTCAACATCAACTCGCGCAGCAGCAGCAAGTCAGTGTCTTTAGCCCAGTGATCGGCCAAACGCAAAGCAGCAACAGGACCCTGCTGAGGGAGGTTCAATAACGCGTCGATCCAGGTTTGGCGTAGCGTCACCCAACCGGATTCCCAGAGCTGCCAGGCACGCAACGGCCGATTCTCAAACTGTCGGCTTAACCAAAGCGCCTCCGCAGGAGGTATGCCGAGTCCTTCCAGCCAGACCATACACTGTCCTGGTCGCATCACTGGAAAAGGCAATCTTTGCAAACGTGACCGGATGGTAGCCAGAAGCTGCGACGGGCGTTCACTGAGCAAAAGAATGTGCGCACGCGCGGTAGGCTCCTCCAGGGTTTTAAGAAGGGCATTAGCGGCTGCCGCAGTCATCGCTTCGGCCGGTTCAACGCGCAGCCAGCGACGCGCGCTGACCTGCGGGGTGAAAGTGAGGAACTCATTGGCATGGCGCA
Organism: Pseudomonadota bacterium; assembly: GCA_021827445.1. Lineage (GTDB taxonomy): Bacteria > Pseudomonadota > Gammaproteobacteria > Acidithiobacillales > Acidithiobacillaceae > Acidithiobacillus. The sequence goes on along the minus strand of JAKAVW010000040.1, from coordinate 13,070 downwards.
CCGACTCAATCGCAATACGCTTTCCCGTTTCTGCTGTAATAACGAGCAGATCCGGATGATTACCCTCTGCCAACAAACGACAGGAACGACAGGTTCCACAGGACAGGCCCTGCGCTGATGGCGCGAAACACAAGGCCGCCTGCTGCAACTCATCGCAGTACTGTCCGACCAGCGACCCCGACTCGCCGACCGCGAGCATCGCCTGGGGTAATCCCGCTTGCAGCAGACTTTGTAGCGGCTGCCATTCGGCGGGCGGCAGACGATGCGCACTCATGAACAGTGGGCCGCCAGGCGCAGCGCCAACTGTACCCGCAAAGTATCATGCACCACCGGCAAAGTCTGGGTCGCATCCACGCGCAAGATTCTTTCTGGTTCAGCCGCGCAGCGTTCTGCAAAAACCGCTCTCGCCCGCCTAAAGAAGGCTTGATCTTCTTGCTCCAGCCGATCCGGTCGACGTGCGCGAATGCGTATCGCGCCCAATTCCGGCGGCACATCAAACCATAAGGTCAGATCAGGAAGACGGGTAATCCCCGCCCAGCGCGCCAACTCCGCGATGTGGTCGCTGCTGACCCCCCGTCCGCCACTCTGATAGGCATAGGTGGAATCTTCATAGCGGTCACTGATGACCACTTTCCCGGCGGACAGCGCGGGAGCAATACGCGTCAGCCAATGGTCCCGCCGCCCGGCATACAGCAGGAGCAATTCCTCATCCGCATCCAGGCGCAGGCGATCATCCAGAAAAATAGCGCGCAACGCCTCACCGAGGAGTCCTCCGCCCGGTTCCCTGGTAACTTCAACAGCGTAACCCTGCTGACGACAATATTCCGCCAACACCGGCACTGCCGAGCTCTTTCCCGCGCCTTCAATACCCTCTAAGGTGAGGAAAAATCCATGCTTCAGTGACACCGCCGTCGTGTTCATAAGCCGGCTCCTCCGGTATGCTGGAGATAGCGCTGTATCTGCTTAAGATGTTGCGTATAACTCTCGGAATAATGATATTCATCACCTTGAGCGATGAAATAGAGATCAGCGCTGTCCGCAGGATGCAGCACGGCCATCAGGCTAGTGAGTCCCGGCATCGCAATGGGGGTAGGCGGCAATCCGGTGTGCAAGTAGGTGTTATAGGGGCTCTCCACATGCATCTCCTGCGACGTCAAAGGCCCAGTATAGCGCTTGCCCAAAGCGTAAATCACGGTAGGATCAGACTGCAAAGGCATCCCTTGTTGCAAGCGATTGAGAAACACTGCGGCAATACGCGCCTGCTCTGCGGGCGGTGCGCCCTCTTTTTGTACGATAGAAGCCAGAATCAGGGCCTGGTAGGGGTCACTCAATGGCAAGCCAGGAGCACGCCCAGCCCACAAGAATTGTAATTCCCGCTGCATACGCACATAGGCACGCCGCAGGACACTCAGCGCGGTGGTACCCGGAACGTAACGGTAACTATCGGGAAAAAGCCAGCCCTCCGCACTTCCTTGCGCGCCGATACCCTGCTGTGCCAGGTGACGTGCCGCAGCCTCACCTTGTGGCAGGTGCTGTTGGCCCAGATAAGGAGCCTCATCGTGTATTTCCTGATAGATATTCTGCAAACGCCAGCCGGGCACGATCAGCAGATTGAGTGGCGTGGATTGCCCGGCAATTAACCGGTGGAGCACCTGCGCCTGGTTAATACGTCCCTGAAACTCATACAGTCCGGCCTGCATGGGCGGATACCCGGCCAAAGCCCAGGCCAAACGAAACAATCGCGGATGCTGCAATACTCCGGCATGCGCCAGACTGGCGATACTCTGCGCGTTACTGTCTCCCAGATCAATGGGGATCGTTACCCCCTTCGCTGGCAAAGTTTCCGGCCAATACATGCCGATGCCGTAAAATCCAAAAGCGAATAACGCAATCAAAATAATTAACAGGACTGCACCGCGTTGGCGGGTCATGGCTGCAGCCCCAGCCCCATGTCCCTGCACCATGCGAGCAAAGCGGATGCTATCGGTCCGTCATGTCCGGGTAGCGAGCGCTCCACAAAGTGACGCACTGGCCAGATGCCAATCAGGCTGTTGCTGAAGAATATTTCATCAGCCTCCTGAAGTGCCACAGCCTGATAGCGACCCAGCATGGTGGACACGCCGTTCGCGCGCAGCCACTTCAGAATAGCGCCCCGCTGAATGCCGGCAATGCCCCCATCTTCCAGGTCAGGGGTATAAACAACACCGGCTTTTACCCAAAACAGATTGGACATGATTCCCTCGCGCAGCACCCCTGACTGGTCCAACATGACCCCCTCCGCATATTCCGAAGCCAGGGCATCGCGGGCTATGACCTGATTCAGACGATTCAGCGACTTAACGCCGAGATACGGGGCGCCGGTTAACAAAACAACCGGACAGATCGTGGCAGCGACACCAGGTTCCCAATGGTGAGGATCACGCTCCGGCCATTGGGATAACCACAGATAGCGTCGCGGGGGACCGGCACCTGAACCGTCATATCCCCAACCTGCACCACGACTGAGGAGCAGCTTGGCGGAGAGACGTGGCTGTGCCGGGACATTATTCAGCACCTGTTGCAAATCATCATACCAGAGACTTGGGGAAGGTGTCGGGATGTTCAGAATGGCCGCACCACGACTGAGACGCGCCAGATGAGCCTCCCAAAACAAGGGGGCACCGTTTATTACCGCGATGGTTTCAAAAAGTCCATCCCCGTAATGTAAAGCACGGTCTAAGGCAACATCGCACTCCCCTACCACGAAGTGATTTCCATCCACAGCGGCAGCAATCACTCCCACAGGGCGAATCAGTCGCGAAGGCGGCGGAAAACCAGAGAACTGTTAGTACCGCCAAATCCGAAGGAATTGCTTAACGCAACTTCTACAACGGCTTCCCGCGCTTTAAGAGGCACATAATCCAGGTCACATCCCTCATCGGCCTGATCCAGATTGATGGTGGGTGGCAGAATGCCATGATAGAGCGCCAACGCCGTAAAAATTGCTTCGATCCCCCCTGCGGCACCCAGAAGATGGCCCGTCATGGACTTGGTGGAGCTCATGGCCAATCGCCGTGCATGATCGCCGAAGACCACATGCACGGCGTCGGTTTCTGAACGGTCTCCAAGCGGGGTCGACGTCCCATGCGCATTGATGTACCCCACCATTTCCGGAGTCACTGCAGCGTTACGCAACGCAGCTTGCATACAGCGGGCGGCGCCCTCCCCTGCCGGCGCCGGTTGTGTCATATGGTAGGCATCAGAACTCATGCCATAACCGGACAACTCCGCATAGATACGCGCGCCACGACGCCGCGCAAATTCATATTCCTCCAGCACGAGAACACCCGCACCTTCGCCCAGCACGAAACCATCCCGGTCTTTATCCCAGGGACGACTGGCCTTCTCAGGATCATCATTACGCGTTGAAAGCGCCCGCGCCGCGCAGAATCCACCCAGTCCCAAGGGGCTGATAGCCGCCTCGGCACCACCGGCAATCATGACATCGGCGTCACCATACTCAATGAGTCGCGCCGCATCACCGATGGAGTGCGTACCTGTAGAACAGGCCGTCGCCATGGCAATGCTCGGTCCCTTAGCGCCATACATGATAGAAACATGGCCAGACACCATATTGACGATACAACGCGGAATAAAAAAGGGTGAGATACGGCGCGGGCCGCTCTCGGTAACAATCTGATGCTCGGATTCAATACCGGGCAAGCCACCAATGCCACTGCCGATAGAAACTCCCACCCGATCCGCAATGTCTGCACTGATCTGCAATCCGGAATCCGCAATCGCTTCCATCGCCGCAACAAGGCCATAATGGATGAATAAATCCATCTTGCGGGCTTCCTTGGCCGGGATGTACTGACCAATATCAAAGCCACGTACCTCTCCCGCAATCTGGGAGCTATAGGGGGCAGGGTCAATGCGGGTTACCCGGCCAATACCACTACGTCCCTGGATTATGGAATCCCACGCCGCCGGAAGGCCCACACCGACGGGTGACACAATTCCCAGCCCGGTAATCACTACACGTCTCTTCAAACGCCTGTTCTCCTCATCACCTTGTTGGGGAATACTCAGGCATCCTTGGCTGGCATATGCGCAGACACATAGTCAATGGCCTGTTGCACAGTCGCAATCTTCTCCGCTTCTTCGTCGGGGATTTCGCAATCAAATTCTTCTTCCAACGCCATCACCAGTTCCACGGTATCCAGCGAGTCAGCACCCAGATCATCGACAAAAGAGGCTTCATTGGTCACTTCATCTTCGTTGACACCCAACTGCTCTACTACGACCTTCTTTACACGTTCTGCCACATTATCCATTAGGAGAAGCTCCTCTGTTGGTAAAAAATTATTGTCGGCGAGATTGGACCACAGGGCGTACAGTCCTGTAAAGCCACGAATGCATTACCCCATCCACATGCCGCCATTGACATGCAGAACCTGTCCGGTTACATAACCCGCATCCGGACTCGCTAAATAAGCAACTGCAGCAGCCACATCGGCCACCACACCCAACCTTCCCGCAGGAATCTGCTGCAGGAGCGTGCCACGGTGCGCTTCATTAAGCCCTTCGGTCATATCCGTGCTGATAAAGCCAGGAGCCACACAATTGACGGTTACCTGCCGCGCCGCCACCTCCCTCGCCATAGCCCGGGTAAAACCAGCCACCCCCGCCTTGGCGGCCGCATAATTGGTCTGTCCAGCATTACCCATCGCACCGACCACCGACGTGATGCTGATAATACGTCCAAAACGGGCTTTGAGCATATCGCGCACGCATAGCTTGCTCAAACGATATACCGCACGCAAATTGGTTGCCATAACGACATCCCAGTCATCATCTTTCATCCGCAACAGCAATTGATCACGGGTGATCCCCGCATTGTTCACCAGAATAGTCGGCGCACCATGGGATACCTGTATCTGCGCGAGCACAGCGGACATGGCCACATCATCGGTCACATCCAGTGCTACCCCGGCGCCACGAATACCATGTGCTGCCAGATCTGCACTGATTCGTTCCGCACCAGCAGGCGTGGTTGCCGTGGCGACGACCAGCGCACCCTGCCTGCCCAGTACGCGGGCGATCTCCTGTCCGATGCCGCGACTGCCGCCGGTGATCAGGGCTAACTGACCCTCCAAAGATCCCGTCATCAGATCACCTCCAGAGTGGCTTTGAGGCTTTTGCCATCTTCAATATGAAGCATGGTCAGACCAGGCTCAATACGCTTCCCCAACCCCGACAGCACACGACCAGGCCCCATTTCCACAAAGGTCATAGCCCCCTGTCGGGCGAGATGACGCATCGTATCGGTCCAGCGTACCGGCGAGTACAACTGCTTAGCAAGGGCGGCACGAATGGAATCAGGGGTGTTGTGGCTTTGCACATCGGCATTATGCACCACCATCGCCTTAGGGCTGCGGAACTGCACAGATTCCAGGGTAGTCTGAAAATGTTCGGCAGCCGGTATCATCAAGCTGCAATGACTGGGCACACTGACCGGGAGCACTACAACGCGCTTCGCGCCTGCTGCACGCGCCGACTCTACCAAGCGCTCAATGGCGGCCTGATTACCTGCGGCCACCACCTGTCCGGGCGCGTTAAAATTGGCCGCTGCGAGCACTTCACCACGTGCTTCCTGAGCACAAAGTTGTTTTACTTCATCATCGCCGAGACCAATGATGGCCGCCATGGCACCCACACCTTCCGGCACCGCCAACTGCATCAGACGGCCACGTTCAGCGACCAGACGTACCGCATCCGAGAAATCCACCGCATCCGCAACTACCAAAGCCGTGTATTCACCCAGCGAGTGACCGGCGACAAAGTCGGGGAAGACACCGCCCTCCTCTTCCCAGACCCGGTAAACAGCGTATCCGGCAGCCAGCATCACTGGTTGCGTCCAGCGCGTCTGATTGAGTTTTTCGACAGGTCCATCCTGAGTAAGCGACCACAGGTCCTCGCCCAACTGGGCAGAAGCTTCTGCGAAAATCTCCTTGACCAACGGATGACTGGTAGCAAGATCGGTCAGCATATTTAACGACTGCGAACCCTGACCGGGGAAAACAAAGGCGATAGAACCGTGCAAGCGAACCTCCTCTCAGTACAAATTGGTGTGCAGGGCGTTCAGCCCCAACGCAGGAGCGCCGATCCCCAGGTGAAGCCACCCCCAAACGCCTCCAGCAGGAGACGCTGCCCCGGCTGAAAACAACGATGCCGGGCTGCGTCATCCAAAGCTAAAGGTACCGAAGCTGCGGAAGTATTACCATGATGCTCTACCGTCGTCACCACCCGCTTCATAGGCAGGCCTAACTTATCGGCCGTCGCCTGAATAATGCGGATGTTGGCCTGGTGTGGCACCAGCCAGTCGATGTCCTCTGGTGTCAGGGCATTTGCTGCAAGCGTTTCCTGCACAATCTCACCCAAGGTACGCACAGCCATGCGGAACACTGCATTGCCCTGCATGGTCATCTGTGTCTCGCCACCAGGCACCTGCAGTAAGTCGGCATAGGCACCATCCGCATGGAGATGGGTGGAGATAATGCCAGGTTCGTCACTGGCACTAAGGATTGCGGCACCGGCACCATCACCAAAAAGAATACAGGTGCTGCGATCCGTCCAATCGACAATACGGGACATGCTCTCTGCGCCGACGACCAGCGCATGCCGCGCCCCGCCGCTGCGGATGAAGCGATCAGCGGTCGCCAGCGCATAGATAAAACCGGTGCAAACCGCTTGAATATCAAAGGCCGGCGCACCATGGTTCCCCAAACGGGCTTGCAGCAGACAGGCAGTACTAGGGAATATCTGGTCCGGGGTCGTCGTCGCGACAATAATGAGGTCTAAATCCTCCGCCTGGAGACCAGCATCTGCCAGCGCCTGGCGCGCTGCTGCTGCCGCCATATCTACGGTTTTTTCGTCGGGAGCGGCGATATGGCGGGAACGGATCCCCGTGCGCGCGAAAATCCAGGCATCGCTGGTCTCCACCATCCGTTCCAGTTCGTGGTTGCTGAGAACACGCTCCGGCAAATAGCCACCAGTGGCGACAATACGGCTAAACATGAGTTTCACGCGCTGCTTCGCACCGCAGGATCAAGACTTTTCTGAATTACTTCGGCAATACGCAAGGTCAGGCGATGCTTGGCTTCGGCGATAGCCACCTCCACGGCACAGGCAAAGGCAAAGCGGTCAGCGTTTCCGTGACTCTTGATGACGATGCCATTCAGTCCCAACAGGGTGGCGCCATTGTACTGGCGAGAGTCGAGGCGGCGGCGCAGACTCTGCAAGATGGGACGATTGACCAAATACGCAATACGCCCATACCAGCCGTTGGTATAGCTGGCACGCAGTTCCTGACTGATCATCCACGCTAGTCCTTCAGACGTCTTCAGCGCTACATTACCCACAAAGCCGTCACACACCACCACATCAGCGATGCCCCGATAAAGATCGGAACCTTCTACATTGCCAATAAAATTCAGCTTGGCAGCACGCAGGAGTAGCGCGGCCTCTTTGACCTGCTCATTGCCCTTGATGTCTTCAGAGCCGATATTGAGCAGGCCGACCCGCGGCTTGGCGAGACCCATGACACGCTCGGCAAGTATCGAACCCATTACCGCGAACTGCAGGAGATGTTCCGGATGACAATCGACATTGGCACCCAAATCCAGCGCGAGGAAACGCCCTGCCGTCGTCGGCAGAAACGCCGCAATAGCCGGTCGGTCTATGCCGGGAATGGTGCGAAGAAACACTTTGCCGAGCGCCATCAGCGCACCCGTGTTGCCCGCACTGACCACCGCATCAGCATGCCCTTCCCGCAACAGGCCGATGGCGACATGCATGGACGAGTCCCGTTTGCCGCGTAAGGCCTGTGACGGTGCCTCATCCATCGCCACTACCTGACTGGCGTGATGTACAACGATCTGCACTGAGCCTTGCAAGCGTGATCGTGCAAGCTCCGCCTGGAGGGTATTCGCATCGCCGACCATGTGAAAAATCACATCGGGGTAATCCTTGAGCAGATCACGGATGGCGAGCACCACCGTCGACGGCCCGGCATCACCACTCATGGCATCTACCGCAATATGCGGCATCGCAAAGGCCGCAGGATGCTCTGGTACGATAGCGCAGTCAGGCTTCGACCGCCTTCTTCACGATCTCGCGGCCTTTATAGAAACCACATTCCGGGCACACATGATGAGGCAACTTTGCCGCCCCACAATTGGCACATACGGAACGATTTATGGTCACCAGAAAATCGTGGGCACGTCGCATGTTACGACGAGAATGGGAAGTTTTACTTTGTGGAACGGCCATGACTCAATTTCTCCCGATTTGTATCAAAATGTACTGCACTTCATTTAACAACGGTTAACGGATCAAGCCCGGAAACCGGGCAAATGCCTGACTTCCACTCCGCACAGCGTGGAATCATCGGCAAGGCCAGTAGTACTTCATCTTCCAGCCAGGCTTGCTGAGCAACCACACCATTTTCAGCAATAACCGCCTCTAAAGTAGAATCCAGAGCGAGCACTGCCGACTCCTGTTCTGCCAATCCGCTATGCACGGTTACAGAAAGCCGTAATGGCATAGCACCCATACAGCGTTCGCAACGAACCTCACCAAGTACCTCTATATGGCCATCAGCGGCAATTACCTGCCCCCTGCGGATCAGATCAAGGTCCACACTCACTGTCACTGTCTGCACACTGATCAGTGCCTCAGCCAAGCGCAACCATCCACAAGGATCAATAATGCCCTCCAGCCTGTCACCATGGACAGACACCCGGGCGATCAGCAAGCTGGATGCTTTGGCGGAGAACATAAGCGCGGCATAGTAGCGATCACGGCGCTGCAAGTAAAGAGTTTGCCAGCGACTTTTCCTCTCCATTCGGCATGCTAATGCGCCGAGTGAAATATCCCTAATGATTATCACGGATAATCGCAGCCGCTGCTATCTCCGCACCGAACAAGACAATCACCCAGGCCATATATAGCCAGAGGAGAAAAACAGGAAAGGCACCCAAAGCACCATATATGGTTTCGAAGGCTGAAAATCGCAGATAACCCGCCAGCACAATCTTGGCGGCTTCGAACAGGATGGCGGCGGATACGCCGCCAACAAAGACATCCCGCCAGCGCGTAACCGCCGAGGGCAGTATTTTGTAGAGCACTGCCATCACCACTGTGACCACCAGAAGGGTAAACGCATAACTCAGGAAGGGGGGCAAGACCGGGATATATGCCAGGTAGGCCAGCAGCGGTTGCAGGGGACCAAGCAGCGGCAGGAGGATGAGCGCAAAGCTGAACGGGCCGAACACCAGCATAGCCACGTAGCGTAAAACGCGACACCACAGGCAAGTCGGAGTGACACCCCAGATGGCGTTGAAATGTCGCTCTACTTCATGAAGCAGAAAAATCGCGGTGATGCTCAACCCTAATATGCCAAACAAACCCAATTGGGCACCCCGCGCTGCGAGGTTGTTTACCTGACGCAGAATTGCACCCCCCGTCTGCGGGACAAAGCTGCGTAAAATCAAATGATCAATCTGGGCACGATGGACCACGCTGAACCCCACCAGATTCCATAGACTGAAGACCAGCACCACCACCGGTATTAACCCAAAGAGGGTGGTATAAGCGAGCAAGCCCGCACGATCGATACATTCGTCAAGCCAAAAACCATGCCATGCACGGTATATTCGGTGGGCCATCCGCAGCCAATGATTGGCATTTTCCTTGGGAGCGGGTGTTAATGCCTTGTCCTTCTCGCGAAAGCATTGGCGCGGCGGTGTTTTTTCCGTCATCACAAGCTCTCCGCAGCCAGACAAAGGCGTATGAAAGGGATGGTCACTTCTCGTTGCTGCTCCCAGCTCCTGGTATCCAGAACGCTCAGCATGCGATCCAGCGCACCAAGATCGCGCGGATAATGCCGTAACAGATAATGAGTGGCGTCCATACCAATCTGCAGGCCTCGGCGCTGCGCCATTTCCTGTAAAATAACACTCCTCTCCGCATCACTGGGAAAACGCAGGGCGTATTGCAAACCCGCACTCACCCGGCTTGCCCAGTCCGGGAGCACCCATTCAGTAAGCTGAGGTGATTGTCGACCAGCAAGAAGTATCGGGTGCCCGCAACCCATACGTTCATTATAGATATCAAAGAAAAAAGTTTCCTTATCGCGCTGACCTGCCCAGGTTTCGACATTATCCAGACACAACAGAGGAGCCTCTGCCAGACTGGAGAACATTTCCGGATCCGTTATCATATTAAACGGATTTGTGATATCGCTGCAGTCTAGATAAGGTATCCATCCAGCAACCGCGGATGCTGCCCCCAGCAGTAAATGACTTTTACCCACTCCACCCGGCCCATAAAGGTAAAGACAATGGCTCTGCCGTTCCGCTACCAGGTTCAACACCGCTCGCAGCGCCTCGGCATTCGGATGGGGATAAAAGTCTTCCAGGCTTGTTTGTGACTTCACCCCCAAGGGAAGAACAAGTTGTCGCATCTCACTCATGATTCGCTGGAGGCTCCCTCCTGAGCAATTGCCTTGCGGCTCCAGACCCAGACATACTGCCCCCCGGACACAACGGCCATCAGGAACACTAACGCAAAGATTGGCAGCAGCGGGACATGCCAATGGCATGCCGCCAATAACAGCACCAGCACTATGACGACAAGCTGCAACGCAGTATTCCATTTCGACAGCAGCGTTGGGCAGACACTAAATCTTCCAATCAATAGCAGGTAGAGCAGGCTGCCACCGACGATCAGCGAGTCCCGGGAGATAATGGCAACAGTCACCCATAAAGGAATACGCTGCAACCAGGTCAGCGTGATGACCGTCGTCACTACGAGTAATTTATCAGCCAGCGGATCGAGGACAGCCCCCAAGCGGGTCTGGAGACAAAAATGACGAGCTATCCAACCATCCAGTGCGTCCGTAATCGCCGCCGCCAAAAAAATGATCAGAGCCACGACGAAAAGCCCCTTCGCCAGCGCGTAGAAAATCACTGGTACCAGAAAGATTCGCAACAAGGTCAATAGATTCGGCAGGTTCATCGCAGTGAAGCTAGGCAAGGGTGCGGCAACTGTCAAGAAGAATTACGGGCAGCATCGGCTCAGACGACCGGGAGGTCGTTTGCAGATGGCCCAACCACTGACTACAATCCGAAGAGCGTTGGTTCAGTTCCAAACTTGAAATCAGGAGAATAGTAAATGTCCGAATATAGCGTGCGCGAAGAATTAAAGCCCAGCGGCCTGGATGGCATCTCGGATGCCCAAATCAATGATCACTGGGGACTTTATGTTGGTTACATCAATCAAAGCAATGCGTTGCACAAAGAGCTTGCGGAAATGCGTGCCGCTGGCAAAACCGGGTCACTCACCTATGCAGATCGTCGTCGGCGCTTTGGCTTCGAATATAACGGCATGGTTTTGCATGAGTACTACTTTGCCCAGTTGAAGCCCGGCAGCAGCATCGATCAGGCACCCGGCTTCAAAACAGCGGTCACTGAGCAGTTTGGCAGTACTGAGGCATGGCATGAAGATCTTATGTCTGCCGCCAAAAGCCGGAGCGTAGGTTGGGCTATCGCCTACTACGACGGCACCACCGGTCAGATTAACAACCACTTTGTCCAGCTTCATGAAGACGGTAATGTGGGCGGTTTTGTGCCGCTGGTTATCGTTGATGTCTTCGAGCATGCCTACATGGTGGACTGGAAGGCCCTCGGTCGCGCCGATTACCTGGCCGCCATTCACAAGAACATGAACTGGGGTGTGGTAGAAGCACGCTTCCAGGCGGCCAAAAGTGGCCAGATTTTCAAGCGGTTCTGATCAGTTGTAGGGACTAATGTATAACAGAGCGGTTCGCCGCTCTTTTTTATTGGACGCGGCTCACCCCACGACCCCGCTGGTTACCCCCTTTGACAGGCGCCATACGCCTCCATACCATGACCAAAACTCCATTGAGGAAATCACCGTGGATACCCCAAAACCTTTGACCTATCGCAACGCCGGGGTGAACATTGACGCTGGCAATGCGCTGGTGGACCGTATCAAACCCCTTGCCCAAAGTACCCACCGTCCAGGCGTGCTCGGCGGTATTGGCGGTTTCGGCGGACTGTTCGCCCTACCCGGCGGGTATCGCGAACCGGTACTGGTGTCAGGCACCGATGGGGTAGGCACCAAGCTGTTGCTCGCCCTGGAAGCCAATCAACATAACAGCATCGGCATTGATCTGGTCGCTATGTGTGTCAACGATATTCTCGTTTCCGGCGCAGAGCCCCTCTGGTTCCTCGACTATTATGCCTGCGGGCAGTTGGATAATGCCGTAGCCGAAGCGGTTATCACCGGGGTGGCCGAGGGTTGCCGGCAGGCAGGCTGTGCTTTGCTGGGAGGGGAAACTGCAGAAATGCCCGGCATGTACGCGGCTGGGCATTATGATCTTGCGGGCTTTGCGGTGGGTATCGTCGAGAAGTCCGATATCCTGACGGGGGCGGCGTGCCGGGAAGGAGATGCGGTGATTGGCATTGCTTCGTCCGGGCCGCACAGTAACGGTTACTCTCTGATTCGGGAAATTCTCGTACGCAGCGGTGCCCACGCCCATGTCCAGATCAACGGTGAACCGCTGGTGGATCTGCTGCTGCAGCCGACCCGGATTTATGTGAACGCCATTCAGTGCCTGCGCAAGGCGGTTACGGTACACGCCCTCTCTCACATTACCGGCGGTGGATTGGTAGAAAACTTGCCCCGTTCACTGCCCGCAGCGCTTGCCGCTCGCATTGATCCCCAAACCTGGCAAATGCCGGCCATTTTCCAATGGTTACAGGAGCAGGGACAGGTCTCCATAGAGGAAATGCGGCGGGTTTTCAACATGGGTATCGGCATGGTCGCCATGGTTCCCTGGGAATCCAGGCAGGCCGCCGTGCAATCTATAACAGAGAACGGTGAGCAGGCCTTCGTTGTCGGGCAGTTGGTGCCACGTCAGGACGGTGAGGGAGTACGTTTTCTTGACTAAAAGGCTGGTGATTCTGGTTTCCGGTCGGGGAAGCAACCTGCAAAGCATCCTT
>JAKAVW010000431.1 GCA_021827445.1 Pseudomonadota bacterium | reverse complement strand
ATCGACCCCAAAGCCTGGCAACTGCCGCCCATTTTTCAATGGCTGCAGGAACAGGGGCAGGTCTCCACGGAGGAGATGCGACGGGTCTTCAACATTGGTATCGGCATGGTAGCGATCGTACCCTGGAACTCCAGGCAGACGGCGATAGAGTCTTTGGCAGAGCATGGCGAGCAGGCCTTCGTTGCCGGGCAGCTGGTGCCACGCCGGGACGGTGAGGGAGTACGTTTTCTTGACTAAAAGGCTGGTGATCCTGGTTTCCGGCCGGGGAAGCAATCTCCAAAGCATCCTTGCAGCTTGCCGTAGCGGGCAGATACCGGACACCCAGGTCGTTGCCGTCATCAGTAACCGTCCAGCCGCCGGCGCGCTGGAGTTGGCGGTGCTGGCAGGCATTCCCGCCCTTACGGTCGACCATCGCGACTATGGAGCCCGGGTGGATTTCGATGCCGCACTGCAAAGACGGATTGACGACTACGCCCCGGATGTAGTGGCATTGGCGGGATTCATGCGTCAACTCACGCCCGCCTTCGTTCAGCATTACGAGGGCAGGATGCTGAATGTTCATCCTTCCCTTCTTCCTGCCTTTCCCGGCCTGCATACCCATGCCCGGGCGCTGGAGCAGGGTGTGTTATGGCATGGTGCCAGCGTCCATTTTGTGACATCCGCACTAGATGCCGGTCCGGCCATCATTCAGGCAGCGGTAGCCGTACTGCCGGAAGACGACGAGCAATCTCTTGCTGCCCGCGTGCTTGATGCGGAGCATCGTATTTATCCGCAGGCGCTGGCGTGGTTGCTGGCCGGCCGGGTAGCTTACGCCGCAGGGCGCGCCCAGTGGCGAGATCCGCCAGAGACGGCCATGCGCGAGGCCATTGCCCCTTCTCTAGAGATGTAATGGATGCCTCCCCCTACAGGACCGGCAGCGGGGTGCTTCAGAAGGGAGTCCCCGCTTGATCCGGACGGCATCAAGGTGCCAAGGTGGAAATTTATCCACGTAAAGGACAAGGAGGACTCGTCATGCAGGTTACAACATACGGATTGGATTTGGCAAAAAGGGTCATGCAACTGCACTGGGTAAACCTGGAGACCGGCGAGATTCACCGCAAACAGTTGAAGCGCCGTGCACTCCTGGAGTTTTTCGCCAACCGCCAACCGGGAATCGTGGCGATGGAGGCTTGCGGTAGCGCCCACTATTGGGGACGGGAATTGCGTAAGCTGGGGCATGAGGTCCGCTTGATTGCTGCCCAGTTTGTGCGTCCCTTCGTGAAGACCAACAAGAACGATGCGGCCGATGCGGCAGCGATCTGGGAAGCCGTACAGCGGCCTGATATGCGCTTCGTGGCGGTCAAGAGTGAGGAACAGCAATCCGTTCTGTCGCTGCACCGTATGCGGGAGCAATTGATCAAGATGCGCACTATGCAGGTGAACCAGATCCGGGGCCTGCTCTACGAATTTGGTGCTGATCTGCCGCAGGGCCGCCAGCGGGGGCTGAAAGAGGTTCCTGATGCTTTGGCCGACCTGGAAAAATCGATATCGCCCATGCTGCGGGACACGGTTCGTCAGCAATTAAAACGTCTTGAAGAGATGGACAAGGATATTGCGGATATCGAAAAGCGTTTGACGCTGTGGAAGAAAGGCCAAGAGGCCGTGACTCGATTGATGGCTATCCCCGGCGTGGGGCTACTTACGGCAACTGCCATTATCGCCACCGTGGGAGATATGAAGTCCTTTCGTTCAGGACGGGAGTTTGCGGCGTTTCTGGGGCTGGTTCCCCGCCAGAGTGGGACCGGTGGCAAGGTCCGATTACTGGGGATCAGCAAACGGGGGGATACCTATCTCCGAACATTGCTGACCCATGGAGCCAGGGCGGTGGTGAACTTCCAGATCAAGAATCGGAATCCCTGGATTGACAAACTGCTCAGTCGGCGACCCCATAATGTGGTGGTCGTGGCACAGTCCAACAAGATGGCGCGAACCATCTGGGCGCTGCTGGTGAAAAACACAGAATATGTGGCCAATCACGCTAGGAATGCGGCCGCCCTATAGTAACAGTTACAGGATTGTTGACGTTCAGCAAAAGGAGTTGCGCAGGCGGTACACGATTGATGGCAAAACAGGTCAGACCGCAGGAAAGGGAACCTGGAAGCTCTCTGTCCTAATAAGGACGCTTTAGAGATGAGGACTTTCCTGGCGGATTTCATCAGGGCCAGCAGGCTTAATGTCCTGCATCAAAGGCCGGATATAAGACTGCAACCCGACCTCAACATGTCAGACATCGCAATCCTCTTGCACACATGGAGGCATCCATATAAGAGTTTCTCATGAGCAAAGATGTTGGCTTGGTGATCATCGGCACGGAGATACTCTCCGGCAAACGGGAAGACCGTCATGTTGACCGCAGCCGCCGGCAATTGGCAAGACGTGGTTACGGCATAGCGTGGTGCCTGATCGTACCCGATATCCGGAATATCCTGCTGAGCCAGTTGCGCTGGGCCATGGCACAATCCCTGCCTTTTTTTTCCTTCGGAGGTT
>JAKAVW010000039.1 GCA_021827445.1 Pseudomonadota bacterium | reverse complement strand
GACCTGCTCCCCGCCGAGTTCTGGGAGCGCCTGAACACCCTCTTCCTCTTCGTCCGCGAACATGCTGGCACCAGCTCGGACAGCCGTCATGCACGTTATGCCTTTCTCAGCGAGGTCATTTCCCGACGCCACGCCCTGGTGGGCCTGCTCATCAGCAGCATGAGCCAGGACAATGTGTACCAGTTCATCAAGCTGGGCCGCAACATGGAACGCGCCGACATGACCACGCGCATTGTTGACGTGACCAGCGCCGTGATCCTGCCTCAGGATCAGGGCTTGCAGAAAACGACCGGGGCCAGCCTCTGGCTGGGCGTATTGCGGGCCCTGAGCGCCTTTGAGATGTACCGTCGCCATGTTTCCGTGCAGGTGCGCAGCAATCAGGTGGTGGACTATCTGCTCAAGGACGGCAAGTTTCCGCGCAGCATGAAATATTGCCTGGGTGAGATGGAGGTGGCGCTGGCCCACCTGCCCAACGCGGGCGTCCCTTCCGAGGCGGTGCGCCGGGCGCGGCGGCGCCTGGACGCCCTGAAGCTCGCCAACCTGCGCCCGGACCTGCTGCACGAATACCTCGATCAGGCGCAGAAAGATCTGGCCATGGTCCACCGCACTATTCAAGGCACCTACTTCGCCCGTGATGCTTCGGGCTTCGATGGCATGCCTAAGGGACTGCACTTGAGCGCCATACAAGCCTGACGGAAAACACGGCACCTAACTTCACCTCCAGAGGGAATCATCATGGGTATCCATGTCGTCCTGCACCACCAGACCGAGTACGACTTTGATCGTCTGGTGGAGATTCACCCTCATGTGCTGCGCCTGCGTCCGGCGCCCCATTGCCGCACACCCATCCTCGCCTATTCGCTCAAAGTCGAACCGGCCAGGCACTTTCTCAACTGGCAACAGGACCCTTTCGGCAATTATCAGGGGCGCCTGGTCTTTCCGGAGCGCGCGCATTCGCTCAAGGTGGATGTGGAGGTCATCGCCGACCTGACGGTTATCGATCCCTTTGATTTTTTTATAGAACCTCAGGCAGAACACTGGCCTTTTCATTACGATCCGGCGCTCCGCAAAGAACTGGCACCTTATCTGGAGCGGGAAGAAGCAGGCCCGTTAATGCAGCGTTTTCTGCTCGACATCAAGCGCCGCCGGCAGCGGACCGTGGATTTCCTCGTCGCCATTAACCAGCGACTGCAGGAGCACATCGGCTATACCCTGCGCATGGAGATCGGGGTACAAACCCCGGAAGAGACCCTGCAAAAAGCCAGCGGCTCCTGTCGCGATACCGCCTGGCTGCTGGTGCAGGTGCTCCGCCACATGGGTCTTGCCGCCCGCTTCGTATCCGGCTATCTGGTGCAACTGGTGGCTGATCAGGCGCCACTGGATGGACCATCAGGTCCAGCCAGTGACTTCACCGATCTCCACGCCTGGGTGGAGGCCTATATCCCCGGCGCCGGCTGGATCGGTCTCGATCCTACCTCCGGACTGTTTGCCAGCGAGGGACACATCCCGCTGGCCTGCACCCCCCATTATGAAAGTGCCGCCCCCATCACCGGCACCACCGACGCCTGCAAGGTGGAGTTTCACTTCGCCAACTTCGTCACCCGCCTGCCCGAAACGCCACGCGTCACCAAACCCTATACCGATACGCAATGGGAACAGGTCATGGCCCTGGGCAAGGGGGTAGATGGCCGCCTGCAAACCGCCGACATGCGCCTCACCATGGGCGGCGAGCCCACCTTCGTGGCCAGCGAAGGGGTGGATGACCCCGAATGGAATCAGGAAGCCCTCGGCGACCGCAAGCGGGAACGCGCCGAGAAACTGGCGCAGCGCCTCGGCGCGCGCTTCGCGCCGGGCGCGCTGCGGCATACCGGTGAAGGCAAATGGTACCCCGGCGAGCCCCTGCCGCGCTGGGCACTCGGCCTCTACTGGCGCAAGGATGGTATTCCCTTGTGGCACGAGCCCCGGCTGCTCGCCGATCCACTGCACGACTACGGCTGGCAGGCGGATGATATCCACAACTTCGCCTGCGCCCTGACCCGCCACCTGCAGATCGACAGCAACCGCCTACTGCCCGCTTACGAAGATGCCTGGCATCTCCTGCATCAGGAAGGCCGCACCCCGGTTAATATTGATCTCAGCACCCATCGCTTAGATGACCCGCTGGAACGCCAGGCGCTGATCGGCAAATTGCAGGCCGGACTAGACCACCCGGTGGGCTGGGTGCTCCCCCTCGCCTGGGAATGGCGCCAGCAGCGCTGGTACTCGGCGCCCTGGAGTTTCCGGGGCGGGCGGCTGGTGCTGCTGCCTGGCGACTCGCCGCTGGGTATGCGCCTGCCCCTCGACAGCCTGCCCTGGGTCGTCGAAGCCCATAAAAAATGGCAGCCGGAGAGTGACCCCTTCGCGCCGATGCAGCCATTGCCGGATATCCACGGCGAGATCGCCGCGCGCTACAGCCATGTCCCCGAAGCGCCGCCATCGCCCACGGCGGACCAGCCGCTCTGGGAGGAGATCCCCCATACCGCAGTCACCGTGGAAATCCGCAAAGGCTGTCTGTACTGCTTCTTCCCGCCCTTGCAGGTGGCGGAACACTATCTGTACCTGCTCAGTGCGGTCGAACACAGCGCCGCCGAACTCAATATGCCGGTGATCATCGAAGGCTATCCGCCACCCAGCGATCCGCGGGTGGAAAAACTGCTCGTCACCCCCGACCCTGGCGTCATCGAAGTCAACATCCATCCCTCGGCGCACTGGCCGGAGATGGTGGAAAAGACCACAGCCATCTACGAAGAGGCTCACGCCTGCCGCTTGACCGCCGAAAAGTTCATGCTCGATGGCCGACATACCGGCACCGGCGGTGGCAATCACATGACCCTCGGCGGTGCCACCCCCGGTGATAGTCCCTTTTTACGCCGTCCTGACCTGCTGCAAAGCCTCATCACCTACTGGCAGCACCATCCGGCCCTGTCCTATTTTTTCAGCGGCATGTTCATCGGCCCCACCAGTCAGTCACCACGGGTAGACGAAGCACGTCATGAGGCCCTCTACGAGTTAGAAATCGCCTTTGCTCAGGTGCCGCCCGGTATCGTGCCGCAGCCGTGGCTGGTAGACCGTATTTTCCGCAATCTGCTGGTGGACATTACCGGCAACACCCACCGCGCCGAGATCTGCATCGACAAGCTCTATTCACCGACCGGGACTGCCGGCCGCCAGGGACTGGTGGAACTGCGTGCCTTCGAGATGCCGCCCCACGCCCGCATGAGCCTGGTACAGCAATTACTGGTGCGCAGCCTCCTGCTGCGGTTCTGGGAAGCCCCCTATCGTCATGAATTGGTGCGCTGGGGGACCACGCTGCATGACCGTTTCATGCTGCCCCATTATGTCTGGGAAGATCTCCGCGACGTTTGCGCGGATCTGCAGGAACACGGCATTGCTTTTGATCTCGAATGGCTGGCGCCTTTCTCAGAATTCCGTTTTCCGCAGCACGGCCATGTCCGGGTTGGCGAGATTGACATCGAGTTGCGTGCCGCCATCGAACCCTGGCATGTTCTCGGCGAAGAAGTAACCGGCACGGGCATGGCGCGTTATGTGGATTCCTCCGTCGAGCGGCTGCAGGTGCGGGTGACGGGTATGACCCCGGGGCGCCATGTGCTCGCCTGCAACGGACGGCGGGTGCCCCTGCGCGCTACCCGTGCCCATGATGAGCAGGTGGCCGGGGTGCGCTATCGCGCCTGGCAGCCGCCGTCCGCGCTGCACCCCACCCTTCCGGTGCATACCCCACTGACTTTTGATCTGATCGACACCTGGAACGGGCGTAGCGTGGGCGGCTGCACCTACCATGTCATGCATCCCGGCGGACGTAATTCAGAAGTCTTTCCGGTCAACGCCTGGGAAGCGGAGGCACGACGGCAGAGCCGCTTCACCACCACCGGGCACGGTCAGGGTCCGCAGCCGGATGCAATCCTGCAGGGTTCCGGCGAGAGTCTCTTCGTGCCCACCGGCGGTGGTGAGCACCCCTGGCAACCACCTTATGAAGAGAATCAGCCGGATTATCCCCACACCCTGGATCTGCGCCTGGCTGAGCACTATTCCTGCCGCTGATCCTTATGCTGCAGCAACAAGACCTCTGCCCGCGCGCCGAGATACACATAGACACCCAACGCGACCATCAGAGCGGCAGCGGCAAGCAGCAATACCACCGCCAGCCACAAATGTTGCGGGGCATCCAGGGCGAATTTGAAAACCAGCATCAATCCCTCAATAGACACCGCAATCAATATGGCGGCGATAAAACGGGTCAGGGTACGCCGGGTGGTACTGTGGCGACGAATGTCCTTACGGAGCAGCACCTCCTCTTCAAAAATGGTCTTCGCCAGGTCGAATACCGCCAAAGCCAGCGTAAAGAGGATGGTTGCCTGAAAAGGGGCGGCAAAGTCTCCCGGAGAAGCTGCCGCGGACCATACCGGCCCCAGCGACAACACCGCGTGCAGGCCCAAAGCCATGCTCACCGCCAGTAATCCCAATGAAAACAAAATGTAAAAAACCTTAAAATAGGGTTCAAAACCACGGCGAATATCGTCCTCTTCCAGCAGGGCAAGGGCGCGATCGAACTCACTGTCAGCCACCACCATACCCAGCAGTTTGCCACTTTCATCACGAATCGGCGCGGCGGCAGTCACACAAATATGGCCATTGGCAGAAGAAAGATAAGGCTCGGTGAGTATCGGGCTAGTCGCCTCCAGCGTCAGCCGGTAATACGGCCGGTGACTACGGTCCACGCCTTCCCCACCCTGCGTATTACGCCGACGGGAGGCAGCGACATTATCACCAATCTGCAATCCTTCCGCATTGAGCAGATAGCACAGGTCCAGGAAAGGATGTCGGGCAATGAGACAGGCCAGTTTTTGTCGTTGTGCCTCACGGCCCTGCTGCAACAGCAGCGGACTGGCTACCGCATCGACGACCCCACCCAATAAAGCGGAGAGATCTTTGCGCACTTCACGAAAATGCTCGAAGCGATTCATAGGGGTCACCTGTCGGATCGGGGTTTGGAAATATACCGGGAATGCATGTCCGCAATACAGCAAAGGGCGTGCCAAACAAGGCTGAAATCAGTTTTTCCATGCATTTTGGTAAAAGCGCAGTACCATACCTCAGAATCTGGCACACTTTCTGCTTTATAAACCATGATCATGGTCATGTGATCACTCCTCCTCAAGTGGCTTCCAGGGCGGCTCTTCCGCCCTTTTTTTCTATCAATCCAAACAGATTTAATAATAACCACTTATAAACAATATCTTATAAAAATTTTTGGCCCCATGAGCGGCGCCAGGCCGCCGGCGAACGCACCATCATCATACTGGCGCCCTCCCGGTTTATGCACCATACTCGTGCAACAGATGCACCATCCTGGCACGCGACGTGGGCGACCAGTTCAGTCCGCCCCATTCACCGTAAAATGACAGGCGGTCAGTGCCGTGCATACCGGACTGGCACAGGAAATGCTTGTTCCATAGCGCACTTGGGGTCTGCGCAACCAGCGAACCTCATGACCCATAATGGGTCTAACACGACGTGGACGCGGCAGTGCCGCAAGGAGTGGCAAATGGCGTTATTCAACCGTTATCAGGAGCGTTTCCTGCAGCAGCAGGAAGTCGTCCTCTCTATGGATGCCTACCTTGATCTTTGTGCGCACGAGCCCATGGCTTACGCCACTGCCGCCGAGCGAATGCTGGCCGCCATCGGCGAGCCGCAAGTGCTGGATACCCAAGTCGACCCACGGCTGTCGCGCATTTTCATGAACCGCAAACTGCTTACCTACCCCGCTTTCAAAGACTTCTATGGTATTGAAGATGCAGTAGAAAACCTTGTCGCCTATTTCCGTCACGCGGCGCAGGGACTGGAAGAGCGCAAGCAGATTCTCTATCTGCTCGGCCCGGTAGGGGCCGCCAAGTCCTCTCTGGCAGAGCGTCTGAAGAGCCTGATGGAGCAATATCCCATCTACTGTCTGGCCGCCCACGGCAAGGTATCACCGCTCTTCGAATCACCGCTGGGGCTCTTCGATCCCGACGAAGACGGGCCGGTGCTGGAGGATCGTTTCGGCATTCCTCGTCGCGCCATCCATAGCGTCATGTCTCCCTGGGCGGCCAAACGGCTGCGCGAGTTCGGCGGCGATATCCGCAAATTCACCGTCCACCGCCTGATGCCCTCCCAGCTACACCAGATCGGCATCACCAAGGTGGAGCCGGGTGACGAGAATAATCAGGATATTTCGAGTCTTGTCGGCAAAGTGGATATCCGCAAGCTGGAAGACTTCTCCCAGGACGATCCCGACGCCTATTCCTATTCCGGAGGGCTGAACGTTGCTACCCAGGGGGTGCTGGAGTTCGTCGAAATGTTCAAGGCGCCCATCAAGATGCTGCATCCCTTGCTGACGGCCACCCAGGAGGGCACCTACAATGGCACCGAAGGCTTCGGTGCCATGCCCTTCCAGGGCATCATCCTGGCCCACAGCAATGAATCGGAATGGTCCGCCTTCCGCAATAACAAGCGCAACGAGGCATTCCTCGACCGAGTCTATATCGTCAAGGTACCCTATTGCCTACGGGTCACCGAAGAGACGCGGATCTACCACAAGCTCCTCGAAAGCAGTGCCCTCCACGCCGCCCCCTGCGCCCCCGATACCATGGATATGCTGGCGCGCTTTTCCGTGCTGAGCCGCCTCAAGGAAACGGGCAACAGCAGCCTGTGGTCGAAAATGGAGATCTACGACGGCAAGTCCCTCAAAGACAAGGACCCCAAGGCCAAAAGTCTGCAGGAATACCGTGACGCGGCCGGTGTGGACGAGGGCATGGATGGCATTTCCACCCGTTTCGCCTACAAGATCTTGTCCCGTACCTTCAACTTCGACAGCGACGAGGTGGCGGCCAACCCGGTGCACCTCCTGCACGTACTGGAGACGCAAATCCGCGCCGAGCAGTTCCCGACGGAGATGGAATCCCGCTATCTCGCTTTTCTGAAGACCGAACTGGCGCCCCGCTATGCCGAGTTCCTTGGCCTGGAGATCCAGAAGGCCTACCTGGAGAGCTACGGCGATTACGGTCAGAATCTCTTTGATCGCTACATCCAGTATGCCGATTTCTGGCTACAGGATACAGAGTTCCGTGACCCCGATACCGGGCAGCTCATGGACCGCAGCCTGCTCAACGAAGAGCTGGAAAAGATCGAGAAACCGGCGGGTATCGCCAATCCCAAGGACTTCCGCAACGAGGTGGTGAACTTCGTGCTGCGGGTCAAGGCATCCAACGATGGCGTCAGCCCGGCCTGGACCAGTTATGAGAAGCTGCGCGCGGTCATTGAGAAGAAGATGTTTGCCAATACGGAAGATTTATTGCCGGTAATTTCTTTCGGCAAGAAGAGCTCCTCCGACGATGAGCGCAAACATCAGGACTTCGTCGCGCGGATGACCACCAAGGGCTACACCGAAAAGCAGGTACGCCTGCTGGTGGACTGGTATATGCGTTATCGCAAGCATCATTAGGGGCACCAGGCCGTCACCGAAAAGAGTAACGGCCCACACTCCCCTCACCCACCATATCCCGCCCGCATTTGCGGGCATTTTTCATAGCGACACGATCATTGTCGTGGTGCGGCAGATATGTTGCACTATTTTAGTGCGCCACTCGTTCCAGACACGCCTCGGCGCGATCCGTAATCCATACGATTTCCCATTGTTAGCCATGCTTGCACATTTATTGCTTAGTTCCATCGCAGCTATCAACGGGGCAAGCTGCCCTATATCTGACAGGAAAGAAGGAGTGACAAGATGCAGAAGGGAGCGATATACAAAATTTCTGTGGGGACGCAGTGGGTCAGCGCATTAGCCCTGTTGGCCAGCCCGCTGGCCCAGGCCGACACCACATCGCCCTTTAACAGCGGCGATACGGCATGGATGCTGAGCTCCACGGCTCTGGTGCTGCTCATGACCGTCCCCGGACTGGCCCTCTTTTATGCAGGCATGGTGCGCAAGAAAAACGTCCTGGCCACGGCGGCGCAGAGTTTCGCCATCACGGCACTGATTGTCGGCGCCTTTGCCGAGCTGATGAAGTTCTCTGCCCTGCTCTGGTTCACCGGCCTCTGGTCACTGCTGGTCTATGCGCCCATCGCCCACATGGTCTGGGGTCCCGGTGGCTGGCTGGCTGCAGATGGCGTCCTCGACTACGCGGGCGGCACGGTGGTGCATATCAATGCCGGTATTGCCGGCCTGGTCGCGGCGCTGGTCATAGGCAAAAGGATCGGTTACCGGCATGATGCCATGCACCCCAACACCCTGATCGGCGCCTCCCTGCTCTGGGTTGGCTGGTTCGGCTTCAACGCCGGTTCGGCGGTGGCCGCCAGTGACCGCGCGGGGATGGCCATGGCTACCACCCAGATTGCCACCGCGTGGCGGCCCTCTCCTGGATGTTTGCGGAATGGCTGGCGCGCGGCAAACCGACGATGCTGGGCATGACCTCCGGCGCAGTAGCCGGTTTGGCCGCCATCACTCCGGCCTCAGGCTTCGTCGGCCCCATGGGCGCCTTGTGGATTGGTATAGCAGCAGGGGTCATCTGCTTCTGGGCATCGATCTATCTCAAGAATTGGATGGGCTATGATGACTCCCTGGATGCCATCGGCAGCTTCATCATCCTCAAGGCCATCGACTGGACCCTGGGTCTGCGCGTCAAAGGCGAGCAGGAACGGGAGGGACTGGATATTACCCAGCACGGTGAGCAAGTGTACCAGTAAGCCGTGATCCGGGCGGGCCGCCCATGGGGGGTCCGCCGCAACCATCTGCCCCATTTTAGGTCATAATGAGGGTGAAGCGTCGCTGACCAGGAGTCTGCCATGAGCATGATTATCGACCGGCGCAGTTCCGGGACCCGATCCACGGCCAATCAGGATCGTCTGCAAAGACGTGTTCGCGCCCGGCTCAAGGTCGCTGTCGAAAAAATGGCGAGCTCCGGCTCCATTGAAGATCTGGCCAATGCCGACCAGCCCATTTCCATCCCCACCCGCGATCTCCATGAACCGAGTTTTCGTCGCGACCTCAGCGACACCTCCTGGGAGCGGGTGTTACCCGGCAACAAGGAATATCAGCGCGGCGACAAAATCAGCAAACCAGAGGGCGGCGGCTCGGGAAAGGGTCGGGAGGGCTCGCCGGACGGTCTGGGCGATGACGAGGTGGCCATCGTCCTCTCCGCCGACGAATTTCTCGATCTGCTCTTCGACGGGCTGGTCTTACCCAACCTGCGCAAGACCGCGCTGGGGGATATCCAGGCAGATCAATGGCGGCGGGCGGGTTTCATCAAGGATGGCAGCCCCTCCCGCATGCACGTCGGGCGCACCATGCGTGCCGCCCGTGCCCGCCGCCTCGCCCTGCGTGCCGGCAAGCGCCGTGAATTACAGGACCTGCTGGACGCCCGCGGCACACTGCAGGAAGAGATTCAGGGCCGTCTGGCGCAGAAGCAGGATGTCTCCGTGGAGCAGGAGCGCCTCAGCGAACTGGATCGTCAGATTGCCGCCCTGGAACGCAAAATCAAAGCCATTCCCTTCATTGACGAGGCGGACCTGCGCTTCGCCCATATCGACCAGCAGCCCCACCCCATCACCAATGCGGTGATGTTCTGTGTGATGGATGTGTCCGGCAGCATGGGCGAGAAGGAAAAGGATCTGGCCAAACGCTTCTTCCTGCTGCTGTATCTGTTCGTGCATCGTCACTATCAGGCGGTGCAGATCATCTTCATCAAGCACCACAGCACCGCCTCGGAGTGCAGCGAGCAGGCCTTTTTTGGTGCCCGCGAGGGAGGCGGCACGCTAGTCTCACCGGCCATCACCCTGACCGAGGAGATCATGCAGCAGCGTTTCCCGCCAGACCGCTGGAACGTCTATCTGGCGCAAGTATCCGACGGCGACAATTATTTTGCCGACAACGCGGTGGTAGAAGAGCATCTTATGAGTCTATTGCCGCGCTTGCGCAACCTCTTCTATCTGGAGGTCAACCGTGACAGTGAGAGTGATCTGCTGCAACTGTACGAAGCCATTGCTCAGGATTTCCCGGAACTGATCACCGCCCGCGCCAGCGAACGCGAGGATATCTATCCGCTCTTCCGTACCCTCTTTGCCACTGAGGAGATACCGAGCCATGTCTAAGTTCCTCTTTACCGACAACGACTGGACCTTCGCGCGGATCGACGCGGTCACCGAAGCCATCGCGGACATCGCCGCCGAAGAACTCCAGCTCGACACCTACCCCAACCAACTGGAGATCATCAGCGCCGAGCAAATGCTCGATGCCTACGCCTCCATCGGCCTGCCGGTCTATTACGCCCACTGGTCCTTCGGCAAACAGCGCGCCATCGAGTCCGGGCAGTATCGGCGCGGCGAGATGGGCCTGGCTTATGAACTGGTGATCAACAGCAACCCCTGCATCAGCTACCTCATGGAAGAAAATACCATGACCATGCAGACCCTGGTCATCGCCCATGCCGCCTACGGGCATAATGCCTTCTTCAAGAACAATATTTTTTTCCAGCAATGGACGGATGCCGGGGGCATCCTGGACTATCTGGCGTTCGCCCAGCGCTACATCGCCCACTGCGAAGAACGCTACGGGATCGACGCGGTGACCGACGTATTGGATGCCGCCCACGCCATCAGCCGCAACGGCGTGGATCGCGCCCGCCGCCCGCGCCAGCTCTCGGCGCGCGCGGAAGAGCAACGGCGCGAAGAACGTGAACGCTACCTGCAGCAGCAGCTCTCGGAAATCTGGCGGACACTGCCCCCGCACAGCGCCGATCAACCCGCAGCATCGGTCAGCTTTCCACCCGACCCGCAGGAAAATCTGCTCTACTTCATCGAAAAAAATGCCCCGCACCTGGAGGGCTGGAAGCGGGAAATCCTGCGCATCGTGCGCAAGATCGCCCAGTATCTCTACCCGCAGGGGCAGACCAAGATCATGAACGAGGGCTTCGCCTGCTTCGTGCACTACCATATCCTGCATAGCCTGCATGCCAGGGGGCTGGTGACTGATGGCACCCTGCTGGAGTTTTATGCCAGCCACACCGCTGTCACCTTCCAGCCTGATTTTGATGACCCGCGCTACAGCGGCATCAACCCCTATGCCCTCGGTTTTGCCATGTTCCAGGACATTAAACGGGTATGCCTGGCGCCCACGGAAGAGGACCGTCGCTGGTTCCCCTTTGCTGGGGACCCCGACTGGCGCAAACAGATTCACTTTGCCATGCGCGAATTCCGCGATGAGAGCTTTGTCCTGCAATATCTCTCACCCAAGGTCATGCGTGATCTGCATCTCTTTGCCCTGAGCAACGATCCCAGCGCTACGACGTACCAGGTGAGCGCCATCCATGATGATCCCGGCTACCAGTATCTGCGCCAGGCTTTAGCCCAACAAATCGCCGAAAGCACCCGCCCGCCGGATATTCAGATCGTGTCCGTGGATCGCTGGGGCGATCGCCATCTGCGTTTGCGGCAGATGGATCACCAACCCCTCGCCCAGGATGAGGCCCAGAGAACTCTCAGCTTTGTTCATAGCCTCTGGGGATATGATGTTCACCTGGATATGGAAGACCTTTCCTTAAGAGAGCCACTCTCTTCCTGAAGGTTGGATGTTCTGTAGTTCCCAGCATATTGCACTGTATTAGTGCACAATGCATCAATATAGTGCAAACACGCGCTCAGCACCTCGACTATTTTAGTAAACGCATTGATTTATAAGCTGTTACAAGTTGGCACCAAGTTTGCTAAGAGCTTCCTGCAATTCCATACAATGGGGAGAGGCAAACATGAAGGGTTCGAAAAGCGGTGATCATTATAAAATCATCTCGCTGGCCAGGCGCGCGTCATACCCATGATGATTGAGACCAGCCACGCATCGCCACTGGCGCTGGCGCTGGCGCTGCCCAGTCCCCTCAACGGTCAGGGCATCACGAGCGGCTACGGAATCCGGCAGGACAACAGGTTCGCCTCCAGCACTTCCGGCCCGACAAACACTCCAGCAACCAAATCTGCTTCTGCCGGTATCAGCGGCATGGTCATCATCCCAGGCTCCAGTTGCCACCCTGCCGAGCAATACGGGTTTCTCGGGTACCAACGGCCTTGGCCAGACCCAACTCCCTGGCATACCCCAAACCCGGCTTCATGTTCTAACCCCCGGGGGCTTTTGCCCTCGGGATGTTCTAACCCTGTGCAAGAGGTGTCGTCATGAAATTGATCACTGCCATTGTTAAACCCTTCAAGCTCGATGATGTCCGTGAGGCGCTATCGGCTGTAGGGATCCAGGGCCTCACGGTTACTGAAGTCAAAGGCTTCGGACGCCAGAAAGGTCATACCGAACTCTACCGCGGCGCTGAATACGTGGTGGATTTTCTCCCCAAAGTCAAAATAGAGACGGTAATCAGCGATGATGCCGTCGACCAGGCCGTTGAGGCTATCGAAAAAGGTGCCCGCACCGGTAAGATTGGTGACGGCAAGATTTTCGTCTCCGAGGTATTGGAAGCTATCCGCATCCGTACCGGTGAAACCGGTAATGATGCGCTGTAAGTACCCATAACCGTTTTATAATCGTTCCGAAATCCTTATAAGGAGGAATTTTCTCATGTCAGTAGCTTGGCTTAATACCGGCGACAATGCGTGGCAGCTTACCGCAGCGACCATCGTTGGCTTGCAAAGTGTTCCCGGGCTCGTCGTCCTGTACGCGGGCATCGTTAAGAAGAAGTGGGCCGTCAACTCCGCTTTTATGGCTTTTTACGCCTTCGCTGCCGTGTTGATTGCCTGGGTTCTCTGGGCTTATAACATGGGCTTCGGCAATGAATGGTTCCCTTTCGTGGGACTGCCGCACCCCATCCTCAGCATGCAGGATGAACTCACACAAGCGCTCCTGCCGACCTCCAACACCACCGCCGCTTTCCCTATGGCAACCATGGTGTATTTCCAGTTCGTGTTTGCGGCCATTACCCTGGTAATCATGGCCGGCGCATTCCTTGGGCGCATGAGTTTCAAGGCGTGGATGATTTTCGTGCCGCTCTGGCTGACCTTTTCGTATACAATCGGTGCGTTCAGCCTCTGGGGCGGCGGTTTTCTCTCCACCTTGGGCGTCATCGACTATTCCGGTGGTTATGTCATCCATCTTTCTGCCGGCATCGCGGGCTTTGTCGGTGCGGCGGTCATTGGCCCCCGTCTGGCGCGTGATCGCGAAAACTTTCAGCCCAACAACGTGCTGCTGATGCTGGTCGGTGCCGGCATTCTCTGGCTCGGCTGGAACGGCTTCAACGGTGGCGATCCTTACGCAGCGAGCCGTGACGCTGGTGCCGCGGTTCTGAACACCAACATCGCCACTGCCGTTAGCGTGATCGTCTGGACCATCATGGATATCTTCTACTTCAAAAAGCCTTCCGTCATTGGTGCGGTGCAGGGCATGATCACCGGCCTGGTGGCCATTACCCCGGCCGCTGGCGTGGTAGATGGTTGGGGTGCGATTGCCATCGGCATCGCCTCTGGCATTATTCCCTGGCTCAGCATGAATCTTCTCGGTAAAACCGCGCCGTTCCGCAAAGTGGATGACACCTTGGGCGTCTTTCACACCCATGCGGTAGCGGGTGTTCTGGGGGGCATCATGGTAGGTCTGCTAGCTACCAAGACAGGCTGCGCAGCTTATGGTCTGAGCAACCCCGGTGGTGCCATCGACGGCAACTGGCATCAGGTCTGGCTGCAGATTATCGGCGCCGCGTTCATCATCGTGCTGAACATCGTGGTGACCTACATCCTGCTCAAGCTCATCAGTCTGGTGGTGCCGCTGCGCATGTCTGAGGAAGAGTTGCTGATCGGCGATGATGCGATTCACGGCGAAGAAGCGTACGCCTTCTATGGCGACGGTGAACGTCGGCCGGTGGCAGGGGACTGAACCTTTACCAACTCTTCAACATCCTTACACACGGCGGTTGCCCGCCGTGTTTTTTTTACGCCTTCTTAATTCATCTAATAAACCATAATAAGCGGTTACTATTTTTATAAGGTCTGGCCATTGGTCTAACAGGGATACCTTAATGGGAACACCACCTATCCAACTAAATGCATAAGGCACATTTTGCCCGACAATCAGCGTCTCTCTTCACCCTTAACCCATCGTCAGTGATGGGTTTTCATCCTATCGCTGCCTGGCAAAATTAAAAATCTCTACTATTTAGTATTCTTAATATAACGCACCTATCCCCACCCTGCTGTTGTAGGACCTCAGAGGACTTTGATGATTCCCGATTCTGTTCTGAACCGATTACAACATTTGGTGCGCGTCTACGAATTCAGTACATTTTTCGAGGAAACGGCTGCGCTGGCCGCAGACCTGATGGAGGCCGATGGCGCAGCCTTCATCGTCCACGAAGATCATAACCTGCGTTACCTGTTTTTTCATGGTCTACCCACAAGC
>JAKAVW010000430.1 GCA_021827445.1 Pseudomonadota bacterium | reverse complement strand
GATGCCAGAAGCCACGGGACGGCAGGGGTGAGCGGAGGATGCGCGCTGGCACGGGTAAGGTCCTGCAGGACGGCGCGGCGGGCTGGTACCTGATATGGCGGAGATGATGGGTGACTGGCGGCGACTTTGGGGCATCTCCGCCTATCGGTTGCTGATCGCGGCAGCCATCGCCATCCTGGTGCGCTTACCGGTCAATGAAACCATCATCGATCTGGGAGGGCATGCCGAACTGCTGCACATCCTGACCTTGGTGGCCGCCTTGGTCAGCCTCGTCTACCTGCTGGGACTGCTGTTGCGATGGCCGACGCAACCGCGCCGCCACGCCTGGATTCAGGTCTCGACGGACACTCTGCTGGTGTTGTTGCTGCTGCATTTCGGTGGCGGTGTCAGTGGCCCCTTCAGTATCCTGCCCTTTCTGCTGCTGGTGTCCACGGCAAGCCTGTTGCGCGGCAAAAGCGCTTTTGTTTTCGTGTGGATATTGCTGGCGCTGCTGGTCGGCGAGTCGCTATTCGGCGGGATGACCGCCGTGCATCCGCCCCTCGGTCAGCTTTTCATTTATCTCCTCGCATTGGTGGCGGTGGCGGTACTGGCCGACAGTCTGGTGGCGAGTCTGGAACGTGGCAACCGTCTGGCGCTGCAAAGGGATGCAGAGGTCGTCAATCTGAATGCGTTGAGCCAGGAAATTGTGCAGCATATGGATGTGGGCATTTTTGTGCTGGACCGGCAAAGTCGCGTGGTGCTCAGCAACCCCGCGGCACGGACGCTTTCGGGTTACCGGAAATGGACCTCCATGCCTATCGCCATCGGCGTAGTGCAGCCGCGTCTGGCCATGATGCTGCGACAGGCCACGGCCAACGACAGCGAGATGGTGATCACGGCAAACGGGCGTGACCCAACTCTGCAGGACAGCACCCTGACTCTGCTGGTGCGCAGGATCGACCTGCCCGATAGCTCTTACCGACTGCTTCTCCTCCGTGATGCATCCGCACTGCGTGCCCGGGAACGAGAGGCGCAACTGGCGGCGCTCGGTCGTCTGGCGGCCAATATCGCCCATGAGATCCGTAATCCTCTCAGCGTGATTCGCCACGCCGGCAGCCTTCTCGCCGAGCGCATGGACGACCCCGCTTCGCAGCATCTTTTTGACATTCTGGAACGGGAGACGGTACGCATCAATGCCATTGTCGAATCGGTGCTGGAGATGGCGCGTCCGAGTCCGGCGCATTCCGAACCCATTTTCTTGCGGAGCTGGTTGCCGATGCTCACCGCCCAGTTGCAGGCGGATCCACTGTTGGCACCCATGAGCATCGCCATCGGCGAAATCGCGCCGCAGCTTACGGTTTATGCCGATCCCGCGCAGTTGCGGCGGGTATTCTGGAATCTGTTGCATAACAGCGCGCAGTACGGCGTGGCGGAAGATGCTACGATGCGTGTCGAAATCGATGCCGTCCCCGAGGACGAAGGGAACATCATGGTGACGCTGCGGGATTTTGGACCGGGCGTAAAGGCGGAAGTGATGGAGCGCATTTTTGAGCCGTTTTTTACCACCAACCCCCGAGGTACCGGGCTGGGTTTATCCATGGTGCGGGAACTGCTGCGCATCAACGACGGGCGCATAACCTGTGAAAATCACCCGCAGGGCGGCGTACTGTTCCGGATTTTTCTGCCCCGCAGGGGGTGGGCGGAGAGGCGTGATGGCTGACTATTCCGTATTGCCGCCCGCCCTGATCGTAGATGACGAGCCGGGCATCGTCGAACTGCTGGGCATTACGCTGCAGGGTATGGGGATCGCTGTCACGGGCGCATATTCCCTTGCAGAAGCCCGCGCCCGCCTCGCCGAAGGCGCCCCTTCTTTATGTCTGAGCGATCTGCGTTTGCCCGACGGTTCCGGTCTTGATCTGGTCCGCCGTTTGCGCGAGTTGTATCCACAAGTGCCGGTCGCCGTGATTACGGCCTATTCTTCCGCCGATGGTGCCGTCGAAGCGATGCAGGCAGGGGCCTTCGATTACATGGCCAAGCCCATCGAACTGGCGCGTCTGCGGCGATTGATATCCCAGGCCGTTGATCTCAGCCGCCTGTCCCCGGCGGGCCTGGGCGGCACGCAACGACTGGTCGGCGATGCTCCGGTCATGCAGCGGTTGCGCGACGATATCCGCCGAGTAGCGCGGAGTAACGCGCCGGTACACATCACCGGTGAGTCCGGTACGGGCAAGGAACTGGCCGCACGCGCCATTCACGCCTCGGGACCCCGTCACGACAAGCCCTTCGTGGCCGTCAACTGCGGCGCCATTCCCGAGGGATTGGTGGAGAGTGAACTGTTCGGTGCCGAAAAGGGGGCTTATTCCGGTGCCGTACAGCGTCGCGAAGGACTCTTTGCGGCGGCCAATGGGGGCACTATTTTTCTGGATGAGATCGGCGATCTGCCGATGATGATGCAGGTCAAGCTGCTGCGGGCCATTCAGGAACGGGCCATTCGCCCCCTGGGCGCGGCGCGGGAAATCTCCCTGGACCTGCGCTTCATTTCCGCCACCCACC
>JAKAVW010000429.1 GCA_021827445.1 Pseudomonadota bacterium | reverse complement strand
CACCACCGGACTCTTTCCGCCTTTGGTTCTGCAAATGCTGCGCGTCGGCGAGGAAACGGGCGCGCTGGATAGCATGATGGGCGAGGTGGCGGATTATTATGAGCGCGAGGTGGAAAAAAAGGTGGACAGCCTTGCCGCGCGCATCGAACCGATCATGGTGGTGATCATGGGTGGTCTGGTTTTCATCCTCGCTGCCGGCATCTACCTGCCCATGTGGGATATGGTGAAGATGGTCAAACAATAGCCGGATCGTTAACAATCATCCATTAAAAATGGTTGCTGTATATTGACTCCCGTTCCGGGAATTTAGTACCATGGATTCCTGTTATGCTTTGTCACCAAAGAAGTTACAGAGCAGACTCCATAGGAGATGTCATGCAAAAGGATTCCAGTGAACAGGGTTTCACCCTGATCGAGCTTATCGTGGTTATTGTCATTCTCGGCATTCTCGCCGCTTTTGCCATTCCGCGTTTTGTAAATCTGCAGAACGACGCGCGGCGCAGCGTGTTGCAGGGTATTTCCGGTTCTCTGCAAGCCGCATCGGCGCTGGCCTACAGCAAGGCGCTGGTAAGCACGCCTGTCCAGACGGGGACCAGTGGCACCATTTCCGTCCCCGGAGCCGGCACTAACGGCACGGTGGCTCTGGCTTATGGCTATCCCACGGCGGGCAGCATCTCCACCATGCTCCAGGACACCACCAATTTTGGTGTGAGTGCCGCCGGGACCACAGCGACGTTCTGGCCTACCTCGGCCGGCAACTCTGCTCAATGCAACGTGGTGTATACGGCGGCCACCAGTTCTATCGTTCCGCCCACCATCGTCACGACCTCCACCGACTGCTCCTGATTGTTCATCGGCAGAGGGGTGTAGCAAGCCAGGGAGCCTTCCGTTCCCTGGCTTGTCCGTTGTAAGGACATGGACGGGCAAATGGCTGACCGCGGCTTTACTCTCATTGAAGTCATAGCCGTCCTGATCATAGCCGGTATCCTGGCGGCGCTGATTTTGCCGCGCTTCATGGGGATAGGGGGCTACAGCGCCAATGCCGCGCAGGGTGATGTGATTGCCGCGGCCCAATACGCCCGGCAATTGGCCTTGCTGGGCAACGGCGACATTATCCTGAGCGTTCAGGGGAGTACTGTTGCGGTGCAAAACAGTGTCGGGCAAAACCTGCCGGTCCCCGGCGGCAAGGGCTACCCCATCACCATCCCGGCCAGCGCCCAGGCCAGCGCCACCTTCACCTTCACCAGTGCCACCGGCAGCGTGGCCAATGCCACTCAAACCAGCAGCATCACCCTTGCCGACGGTGGCGGCGCGGACCGCGTGGTGTGCATCTCCCCCACTGGGTTGGCTTACGCTGGACCGTGCGCATGAGTAGGGTGGCATTGAGGGGAAAGGAGCACGGTGTCACCCTCATCGAGCTGGTGATGGCCATGGTCTTGCTGGGTTTTCTGGCTGCACTCATCATCCCCGTGGTCTGGTACGGTCGCTTCGGTGCCAATCCGGTGCCGACGGCGCAGGCCACGGCTATTGCCCAAAGTACGTTGGAGCAAGGGATGGTAGCGAATTATAAAAGCCCTTTTGGCAATGGGTGTAAGGGAAAACCAAGCCCGACACCAGCAAATAGCTACGGCTTTAGCATCACCACAAATTGTACAGAAAATAAATGGCAAGGGATCCGGAAAAAAGATGCCGAATATCTGACGGTGCAGGTCAGCGGCCCCAGCGGTGCGGATATCACCCTGGGGGCGTGGCGCACGAAATATTGCTTCGGCAGCAATTGCCCATGATATTCCCGCAAATCCGCCTCAACGCCCAGGGCGGCCTCACTCTCATCGAGCTGATTGTCGCCATCGTCATCCTCGGCATCCTGTCCGTGGGGGCGACGGCGCTCATCGTGCGTTCGGTGCAAACCTATCAGACCAACCGCGCCGCTGGCGAACTGGCCAGTCAGGGCGAGATGGCACTGACGGTGATGGCGCGGGAACTGCATAATGCCCAGCCGTGGACGTTAAACATCTCTAATGGCGGAGCAACCGTCTCTTTTAGACGCTGTACCGCGCTGCCCAGCGCCGCTGCTGCCAGCGCCTGTCCCGGTGGCTATGGCTTTGCCTTTAGCAACGGGCAACTGACTCAGAGCATGCCCAACTGGCCGTCGGCGCAGGTTCTCGCGGTCAATGCCAGTGGCGCTTTCAGCGCACTTCCCGTAGGATCGAGCGCGAGCACGGCCAGCGGCGTGTCGGTGATACTGACCCTCAGCGACCCCGCAGCCGCTGTCCGCCTCAGTCTGAGCCGGGCCATCGCCGTCCTCAGTTCCGCCTATTCCGTGGTCAATAACCAATGACGGCCAAACGGGATAATCGCCCTGTCACGCTATCTGCGGAAAAGGGCTCGGCCCTGGTGATGATGATATTCATCATGGTGGTGCTCGCCCTGCTGCTGGCGGCCCTGGCCTATATTACCGCGCAGAGCAATCAGAACACGGCCTACCAGATCGCCTCCACCCGTGCCTACTGGGCGGCCCAGAGCGGGGCGGAG
>JAKAVW010000428.1 GCA_021827445.1 Pseudomonadota bacterium | reverse complement strand
GAAAATGTGAGTATCTGCTCGCAAAATATTTCCTGTCAATTCAACCTGGAGATTTCCCATGACGACGCAAACCTACACCCTGTTTATGCTGCTCAAAACCACCCGCCGATGGTTAGACCTGGAACCAAAAGTCCGCTTTGCATTTATCAAAGAGAACGTTAACCCCATCCTCGAAGCCCATCCGACCGTCAGCATGCGTTTTTTCGACACGGAATCCTACACCGCGCGCATCAGCGATATCGTGGTGTGGAAAACCTCTGATCTTGTTGCCTATCAGGGCGTCATAAAGGGATTGCGCGACACCATTTTCTGGGACCGTTATTTTGAGGTGCTGGAGATCATTCCCGCAGTGGAAGATGGCTATGCCGCCTATTATGCGATGACTCCGCTGACTGGCAGTGCGCAAGCGGGTTAGGCAACTATCGTGGAGCTGACGTGGCGACGCGAACCAGCCATTTTCGAAGTGCCGATTCCTCTTCTCGGGAAAGCCCATCGGCCAGATGGCGTTCAATACCATGCACCCGCTCACGGCAGGTCGCCAATAACGACTTGCCTGTCTCGCTGAGATCAATCTGCTGGATACGGCCATGGTAATGATGCGGCTGGCGCACGATGGCCCCGGCGCGTTCCAGGTTGGCGACAATGGTGCTGACCGTTTGCGGGGTGAGGAGAGCCAGCCGCGCCAGATCGGCATTGGAAATGCCGGGATAGGCGGCCAGCATGGTGAGCACGGAAAATTGTGGAGGCGTTACACGCAGGTCGGCGAGCGCCCGTTCCACTCGGTGCCGGTACGCCCCCGCAGCCTGCCGCAGCAGGTAGCCCAGATAACCATTTTCCCCGCGTTTGCCCTCTCCCACTGGAGGGATGAGGGGTCTTGGCGCTGCGTCGTCCATATTGTAAGCACCCTGATATATTGTTAGAGTCCTGATACTACCCGAGTCACCTCATGAGGAACAAGCCATGTCCACCGAGCATGCCCGTATTGCCTACCTCTCCTTCACCAAGACCGCGCCCGAAGTGTACGCCGCACTCCTGGCGATGGGGAAAGCGGTCGATGATTCCGGCCTCGAAAAACCCCTGACGGAACTGATCAAGGTGCGGGTATCGCAAATCAACGGCTGTGCGTTCTGCATTCAGTATCATCTGAATGTCGCCCGTCAAATCGGTATGGAACCGGTCAAGCTGGATCTGGTCGCGGGCTGGAGGGATGCCGGTGTTTTTTCTGCACGGGAGCAGGCCGCTTTGGCGTGGGCGGAATGCCTGACGGCGCTCGCGACCCAGGGGGCGCCCGACGCCGTCTATGAGACACTGCAGTCTCAGTTCACGGAAACAGAAGTGACGTTCCTGACGGTGGCCATCGGCGCCATCAATCACTGGAATCGACTGGGTGTTGGTCTGCGATTTTCGCCGCCGCCCCCTCGCACGGGGAGTCACGTATGATTTCGGCAAAGGGCGATCCGGAAAACAGCGGGAATATCCCCGCTGCGGTCGAACTGCGTTATGTCGATCAGGAGGACGACATCTGGACCTGCTACCCTCTGATCCGGCAACTGCGGCCGCACCTGGATTCTGAACAGGAGTTTCTGCGACGTTGGCAGCACCAGACGAGCCAAGGCTACCGCCTGCTGGCCCTGTGGCACAAAACACAGCCCGTGGGTCTCGCCGGATTCCGCGTGCAAGACAACTTGGTGCATGGCCCGTTTATCTATGTGGATGATCTCGTTATTGATGAGTCCTGCCGCAGTCGGGGGTACGGGAAGATTCTCATCGAGCAACTAAAAGCAGAGGCCAAGCTTCTGGGCTGTTCCCGACTGTTGTTGGACGCAGCCATGAGTAATCCGCTCGGCCACCGTTTTTATTACCGCCAAGGGCTGTTGGCTACGGCTTTACGCTTCAGTATGACGCTGCCAGACCAAAGATAGTTCGCCACACAGTGAATCATCATGGTCCGTCCAGCAGAGATACACTGCCGGTTAGCTCTGAGTTAACCCAGAAAAAATGAAGGCACCTAGCAATGTTCGCTAAGTGCCTGTTTTACATGGTGCGCTCGGACGGAGTCGAACCGCCGACCTACTGGTTCGTAGCCAGTTGCTCTATCCAGCTGAGCTACGAGCGCGTGGAGGGCGTAATATACTCACAGGAGAGAGTTTGGTCAATCCTTCGTCGCATCCGCCCCAACCCATTTCAAGCGCCGTCAGCGCCGCTTCCCGGTGTGCCTTTCTCCTTCGCCATTTCCGCCTTGAGCCGAGCAAGGTCGTCATCCACACCACTCGTAGCGCGCACCTCGTCCAGTTCTTTTTCGGTCTGGCTGCGGCTATCCAAGGGGTCACTCAACGCGCCGGACGCCATCAGGCCATCCATGGCCACTGCCTTGGCCTCCATTTGCCGGGTGCGATCCTGGGCGCGGCGCATGGCGTCGCCGGCGTCGTTCATGCCGTTGCCAATGCCCGTGAGCGACTCGCTGACCTTGACTTCTGCCTGCGCCGCGGCCATCTCGCTCTTGGTCACTTCCTTTTGGGTTCTGAACTGCTCTATGT
>JAKAVW010000427.1 GCA_021827445.1 Pseudomonadota bacterium | reverse complement strand
GTGTTCGATCCCCGTCAGCCACCCCAATAAAACAAGGAGTTAGGCGATTATAGCCTAACTCTTTTTCGTTATATTGATTTTTAGGGACAATTGCGGGACAGTGAACCTCTGTGCGGGACACTTTAAATGGCAACGCTCACACCTCGCCACGACCGCGAAGACCTCCTCGTCGGCTGGCAAGCCAAAATTCGGAAGAAGGGATACGGCGTCTGTCAAGGTAGTTGTCGCGTCACCCATTTTTTAAGCCGCCTTTTTATCCTGCCGCTGCGAGTTCAGATCTACCGCACCGACGGGTGTCCAATTGCGTGTGCCGCCTGACCAGCGCGCAGGATTTCTCGCCTTGGCCGCCTCATAAAGTCCGTGACGTTTCGCCAGCAGCGCGTGATCGTCGCCCCGGTGACGCTGGGCCGGGGTGACGAAGCAAATGCGGCTGTGACGATGCTCATGGTTGTACCAGGCGATAAAGTCACGCACCCAGAACGGTGCAGCGTCGATGTCAGCAAAGCCGCTCTCCGGCCACTGTGGACAGTATTTCAGCGTTCTGCCCCGGGACGGGGTGATCCCCAGATCATAGAGCTTGGCCAGTAGCGTGTCTGCTACCAATTTCAGACCCTTGGGCATCCACAAGGTAGTGGAGTTTGTGGGTAAGGCGATCTAGCGGATAATTTCCTCTCTGATGGCCTGATACGCACATTTTGCGTACCATATTGGTGTGTATCGTCTACTTCCTCCCTCCGCCCCTAATCCTGATGGTTTCACGGCACCGTGGATAGTTCGGACAACCCCAAAACTCGCTATACCCATTTTTCAGCACCATCTTCACGCCACATTTAGCGCAGGTCGGGGTGGTATAGTCACCGGAGGTGGCAAAGGTCAGTAAATGTTCCTGATCACTCACGGGCAGCGTTTTTATCGCATTTAGGAACTCTTTGCCATCTAGCAGGATAATCCCGTTTGCAGCAGCAAAAACCGAGGCATAGGGCGTTAAACTACTTGTCGTAATGAAAACCCCGGTTTTCACCTTCTCATGAGCCATCACTCCGGCAAGCTCGCGGATCAGCTTCACGCCAATATCTTTTTTCCATGCCTTGCACTGGATCACGCCCATCGGATCCCCAGTTTCACGGTAAATCCGGATATCTATTCCGCCATCAGCGCCAAGCCTGGTGGTCTGGGTGCGCATACCTTTTGTCTTGGAATATTCGTCGCACAAATCCTCGAATCGCTTCCACTCAAGTGATCGCAGCAGCTCAAGACTCCATTCCGCTCTGCTTGAATTGGGCTGGGGCACTGTATGACCTTTCTGCTGGGAGTAGGTTGTATCTGGCTTGACGCGGCTTGCGTAGGGCGCGCGCTGTGGCTGGTAGCTGCGATTTTTCAAAGGGACAGGATCATTCTGACGCTCTCGCCATCGCTTTTTCTCCAGATATAGCTTCAGTGCACCGATGCCTGCAAAAGCTGCAAGAACGCTCCCTGCCATCTTCAATAAGGGTAATAAGGCGTTAGAGAACGGGTTTCCGGCAAAGATTGCCGGGATCATTATCCACGCAAAGACTAAAGCAATAACGGCGAGAGCGGCTGCAAGTACCCATGCATGCTCTCCACCTGGCCTCTCGGCTCTTCGATTTGTCACTGGTGGCTTCCTCGCCTTTTCATTGGTGTTTGAGATGGTACATATAGAGCATATAGGGCGAACGTCAAGCATCGGGCACGGCGATACCCTTACCCACAAAATCCACGGCTCTAGCCCAGACAACGGAGCGGGTCCAAACCGGGCCACAGCCCGGCTGGTTTCCCCATTTCTGGACGAAAGCCGTCCATAGGGCGGTAGCATTTGTGGGTAAGGTGAGGAGATGATGACTCTCTCCTGCTTCTGCTCCGGTACCCATAATCTTTCCATGGATGCCAAGGAAGGCACAGGATGGCGGAAGACAATCTGATTTGGAAAACTCAGCATGAGTGCAATTACGCGATCATGGCGCAGCTCAGCAGCATAGAGATCGGGATTACTCGCATGGTCACCTTTGAGCCTAGCAGAGTTCATGAGGCGCATTTACCACAAATTTCTGGATGACCGGTTACGCTGCTAATCGCCCATTAGAACTACCTACCATAAGGTTGCCAGGTTATATATGAATTGCCAGCCCGACGAACAGTAGGTTTTCAAGATGAAGGCCTTGTTGTAGAGGCTTTTTGATCACTGCAGCCAATTGTGCACTATGAGCCCGGGCACTCGGGAAAACTCGCCCACATTGGCGCTCACCAATATGGCCTTGACTGCCAGTGCATGGGAGGCAATAAGCAAGTCATTCGGACCAATGGGCTGGCCGTAGGCGGCAAGGTGTTGACGGATTTCCGCATAAGCCTGATCGACCGGCGTGTCATAGGGGAGCACATCCATGGCCGCGATAACGGCGTTCACCTGTTCTGTGAGTCGGGGAGAATTTTTCTTTGCTGCGCCATACCGTAATTCACAAACCACCACAATGGAGGTGCATACGGCCGCCTCGCCGACAACGGTAATCCTCTGTGCCACTAT
>JAKAVW010000426.1 GCA_021827445.1 Pseudomonadota bacterium | reverse complement strand
CACCGCCCCCATCGTGTGTGAGTAATTTGACTTGGCGTTGGGCATCCTCAAGCTGCTGGCGTAGCCATAACTCTCTATCTTCAGCTTTCTTCTCTCTCTCCATCGCTACTTCTACCTGTAGGCGCAACGCGGCAATAACTTGATCCTTCGCCTGAGAAGCGACGCTTAACTCGCTGTCACCAATAGCATTTTTGCCTGTCTCTCCCTGCTCTTCTGATGACACCTTCTGTGTCATCCTTATTTCGCCGAAAACTCTGATCAACTCGCTAGTATCTATTTTTGGGTTTCCTAGGTGATCCCTATCAACGCTTATTTTTCCTTCGTTTATGTAGTTCTTGTATAAATTCTGCCTAGCCAAACCAACAAGCCTTGCCGCTTCTGATACCGTCACTTTCGCCATGTCATCACCCGTAACCCGTCATGTCATAAAATGACAATATACGATTACACCCACATCACCGCCACAGTTTCTCGAAGCGCACCGGGTTGGTGGCCGTGTAGCGCACCGTATGCTGGATGTTCCGGTGTCCCAGGTAGTCCTGGATAAGCCGGGTGTCAGCCCCCTGGTCGGCCAACGCAAAGCCGCAGGCGTGCCGCAGCATGTGGGGATGGGGCGGCAGGGCCAGCCCCGCCAGTTCCCCATAGCGGCGCAGCAGCGCCCAGAAGGTCTTGCGCGACAGCGCCGTCCCCCGGGCACTCAAAAACAGCGCATGGCGATCCAGAGCGGCACCGGGGCCGCCGGACTTGCGCCACTGCCGCAGCCAGCGATCCCGTTCGGCCATCCAGCCTTTCAAAAGCCGGATCTCCTCCGTCCGCAGCGGCTGGGTGGTGGACAGCCCGCCTTTGAGGCGCTGCACCTGGAGAATCTTGCTCTCCAGATCCACCTGGTCCATCCGCATGGCGCAGGCCTCCGTCACCCGCAATCCGTGCCGGAACATCAGGAGGATCAGGCAGCGGTCGCG
The DNA here is from genome assembly GCA_021827445.1 of Pseudomonadota bacterium. Lineage (GTDB taxonomy): Bacteria > Pseudomonadota > Gammaproteobacteria > Acidithiobacillales > Acidithiobacillaceae > Acidithiobacillus. The sequence continues at coordinate 1,584 of JAKAVW010000426.1, read as the reverse complement.
CAGGCCGGTCCGGGGATTGTCTTTCGTGGCCGCCAGCAGGCGATCCACTTCCAGGAGGGTGAGATGTTTTCTTTCCCCTTCCGGGGCTCTCTGACGCTTTTTGGGGGTGGCTACAGCGACAGGCAACAGATCCTGTCCTGCGGACGGCGTATCAAGGGGCTGCACAGCGGCTGTCGGCTCGACCGGATCGGGTGCCGCAGTCGTCACTGTGACTGTTTCCGCTGGCATCCTCCCGAACAATTCCGCCTGCCCGGGCACAACCGGAACCACGGTCTCCGCCTCGATCGCTACCCGCCGTTTCCGCCCTTTTTTCGCTTCCGCCATCGCCCAAAATCTCCGCCGTGATCGTAATGTCTCATAATAGCCCCTTCCGGCCCTTGCCCGGTAGCAGGAGAATCAGTACATTAAGACTTCGCCGGCCGCAGGCCACGAGACAGAATGATACAAAATGTCTGCTTATCCAGGCTGCCTGACAGCGCACGATGCAGCACCTGAGCTATTAAGCCTCATGGATCATTGCGCAAACGGGCGATAACCGGCGAGAATGCGCCCGATGACTCCGACACACTTCTCTGACGGCAACACAGCCTGGATGCTGACCTCCACCGCTTTGGTGCTGCTCATGACCATTCCAGGCGTGGCTCTTTTCTATGCCGGCATGGTACGCAAAAAGAACGTCCTCGCCACGGCGGCGCAAAGCTTCGCCATTACCACTTTGGTCTCTTTGTTGTGGGTGGTCGCGGGTTATTCCATGGCTTTCACTATGGGTACACCGCTCATCGGTGGCGTCAGCCGTTTTTTGTTGTACGGTCTCGGGCTGACCAGCGTGAATCCGTTGGCTCCGACCATCCCCGAATCGGTCTATATGACCTTCCAGATGACGTTTGCCATCATCTCGGCGGCATTGATTACCGGGGGTCTCGCGGAACGGATGAAGTTCTCGGCGTTACTTTGGTTCACCGGGCTCTGGTCTTTATTGGTATACGCCCCCATCGCTCATATGGTCTGGGGTCCTGGAGGCTGGCTGAACAATGACGGCATCCTCGATTACGCCGGCGGAACGGTAGTCCACATCAACGCAGGCATTGCCGGACTGGTGGCGGCGTTAGTGATGGGCCGCCGCGTTGGCTATGGTCAACATGCAATCCATCCCAACAATCTCGCCTATACCCTGATTGGTGCATCTCTGCTCTGGGTCGGATGGTTTGGGTTCAATGCCGGATCGGCCCTGGCCGCCAATGATCGTGCGGGCATGGCTATGGCGGCAACACAGATCGCAGCCGCCGCCGCAGCAATGGCCTGGTTACTGGTCGAATGGCGGTTGCGGGGAAAACCTACCGTGTTAGGAATGACTTCCGGTGCTGTAGCCGGCTTGGTGGCAATCACTCCTGCAGCGGGCTTCGTGGATCCGATGGGGGCACTCATCATCGGCACCGCTGCCGGAATCATCTGTTTCTGGGCATCCATCTATCTCAAGAACCGTTTGGGCTATGATGACTCGTTGGATGCCTTCGGGGTACATGCCATGGGCGGTATCGTAGGAGCGCTCCTGACCGGTGTGTTCGCGGTCAAGGCCATCGGAGG
>JAKAVW010000425.1 GCA_021827445.1 Pseudomonadota bacterium | reverse complement strand
ATCAGATCCTCATCATAGATCCCGAAGGGCCAGGCGAGCATGTCCACCTTGATCCCCAGTTCCTGATCGAGCTTCGCCCTGGATTTTTCCAACTGCATGGCCACGAACTTCTCGTATGCCTGGGGGGAAAGGCGTTTCTTTTCTATCTTGAAGTTCGAAAGACACCATTTGCCAAACAATACGCATGCCTGGTTTTTCGGTCCGCTGCGCCCTGTCGGCCTGGAGAAACAACCCCGACTTCCCAAGTTCCATGCGCTCGCCTTCAAAAATCGTCCGGGGCCGCTGCTGGATAGATACTATCAGTTCTCCAGCCTGTCCGAGCCTTCGGCTCGCCGGATCGACCCCCTTCGGGGACTACGTCCCCCCATGCCTGCGGCATCGGCTCCCCCTTTATTGTTATTCAACGGAGCAAGGGCGTCGAGAAATGCCCCAGAATCTGTTTTGATGCATTGAGGTGGTTTTTGCCAGCGTCCTTTGCGTGCGCTGTAGGGCAAATTTGAGGCCTTTACGGTGGCTTCTGCGCGGGAATTCATATCGTACATCATATTGCCGGAGTGATGGATCTGCCTTATGCTTTGTCACAGATGGCTTGATGATCAAAAAGCCGCGATGATGTGCAATCGACTGTGGCCATGATGGATTTTTCGCATGCCTACCATTAGCATGTTTTACGGTGTCTTGATTCAGATGTTCTGGCAGGATCATGCACCGCCACACTTTCATGCCCTGTACGGGGAATATGAGGTGCTCATAAACATCCGTACGTTGGAGGTTATCCAGGGCGATATGCCCAGACGGGCGCTGGCTTTAGTGTTGGAATGGGCACAGGAGCATCGGGCTGAACTTATGGAGAATTGGGAGCTATGCACACACAACCAGTCACTCAAAAAAATTCATCCGCTACCTTAGTACCGCCCATCATCCCGAAAGCACCATGGCGCGTGGCTTCCGTGCGCGCGCTCGACGGATACCGACTGCATGTCCGCTTTGTGGATGGTACAGAGGGCGAGGTCTGGATGGATGCCCTGATTCATAGCCCAGGTGCGGGCGTTTTTGGATGCCTCTCAGAGCCCAAGGTGTTCAGCGCCGTAGGTCTGGAACATGGGGTGGTGACCTGGCCAGAGGAACTAGACCTGGCACCAGACGCTATGTATGACGCCATTAAAGCGCATGGAAAGTGGGTGTTGGGTGGCTGACATTATCTTTTTGTCGCAAGAAAGCACTATGTAGTGCCGGATCGGGTATGGCCCAGGCCACGACGCCCACGAATCCGCTGCTTGTCGCCAATAACGAGATCGGTGTCGCCGCAACGGGCACGCTCATGAATTATCAGGAGCATTTTTCGCCTGCGCAGACCCATGGGCAAGGGTCAGGGGTTTATAATTCAACATATCTGTGTATCAAGGCCACGACGCCCACGAATCCGCCTATTGTCTTCGGTTATCCTCGTTCCCGAGATGGGAGCAATGTGAAGCGGCATGCGCGTCATTTCGTTACGGGCCTTGCGGGAATTCTGGGAGATTCACCCCTCTGCCGGGGAACCTTTACGTGCCTGGTATGCCATCGCCAGTCGTGCCCATTGGACAAATCCCGCAGACATCAAAGCGGCTTACCGGAGCGCGAGCTTTTTGCCGGGGAATCGAGTGGTATTCAACATCAAGGGTGATAGTTATCGGCTGATCGTCGCTATCCATTACGACCGTTTATTGTATATCCGTTTCGTCAGCACCCATGCGGAATATGACCGCTTCGACGCCCGCACTATCTGAGGAGTCAGTCCATGGAAATCAAAGCCATTCATGATGAGTGCGACTATACGGCGGCTCTGACCCTGATAGATCGCCTGTGGGATGCCCCAGCGGGCAGCCCGGAAAGTGACCAGTTGGAAGTGATCGCCATACTCATTGCAGACTATGAGCGGCGGCAGCACCCCATTGATGATCCCGATCCTGTTGCCCTGCTGGAGCATGTCATGGAGGCCCGCAGTCTCTCCCGTAAAGATCTCGAACCCTGCATTGGCTCTCGGGCACGGGTTTCTGAAGTGCTGAACCGACGGCGGCCACTCACCCTGGAAATGATTCGCCGCCTGTCAGAGCAACTGGATTTACCCGCCGAAATACTGGTGCGCCCCTATCCGACCCGATCCCACGCTGCTTAGCCCACGACCAGAATAAGTGATACTCCCCGACAACCTCCCCGCAGACCAGACAGATGCCTTCATTGCGCGTTGGGTTTCGGCGACCTCAACCGCGGTCAGGCAATTTTGGAGACCCAAGGCCTGACCGTCGATCTTCTTTTGGCGACCAGGATGAAAGACCGTATCCGTTGTACAGAAAATGATTGAGGTGTATGGGTATCGTGTCATAAGGTAATGCTGATATAATGGTGCGCCGTATTGCGTTAGTTGCTGCCACTACAGGAAAGCACCATGAGCATGCATCTCACCTTTCGCCAGTTACAGGTGTTTACCGCTGTGGCGAAGCATCAGAGCTTTACCCGCGCGGCGCAGTCGCTTCATCTCAGCCAACCCGCCGTATCTATGCAGGTCCGCCA
>JAKAVW010000038.1 GCA_021827445.1 Pseudomonadota bacterium | reverse complement strand
GAGCCGGCGGTGGAGCGGGTCAACCATACTGACTTCGAGCGTATTCAGCAATTGCGTGCGGAATTGGTGGCGGCCAATAACGCCTACTATCGGGAAGATGCGCCGACCCTGAGTGATGCCGAGTACGATGCGCGCCTGCGCGAACTGCGCACCCTGGAGGACCGCAATCCCCAATGGCAAAGCGCCGACTCTCCGACCCGGAGGGTAGGGGCGGCTCCGGTGGAGGTCTTTGGGGAAGTGCATTATGCCATACCCCTGACCTCTCTCGACAACGTTTTCGATCAAGACGGTTTTAGCGACTGGCTGGCGCGCGTGCAGAAGGGGCTCGGCCGCGAGGATGTTCCGCTCAGTGCTGAACCCAAGTTTGACGGCCTCTCGGTCAACATTCGCTATATCGACGGTAAGCTGGTACAGGCTGGTACCCGCGGAGATGGCCAGACGGGTGAAGATGTCACCGCCAACGTCCGCACCATTCGCAACGTCCCCCTGCAACTGACAGGCAAGGATTGGCCGGAACTGCTGGAAGTCCGTGGAGAAGTGGTCATCCCCGTGGCCGCTTTCCGGCGTCTGAATGGCGAGCGTCTGCGCGCCGGGGAGAACCCCTTCGCCAACCCCCGCAATGCGGCGGCAGGCAGTCTGCGGCAACTGGATTCCAGGGTAACGGCAAAACGCCCCCTTGCATACTTCCCTTGGGGCTGGGGAGAAAGCAGCGTGTCGCTGGGGGAAAGCCACATCGCGGTTATGGAGCGCCTTTCCGCCTGGGGATTCGAGGTGACCTCCTACCTGCGCGGTGTTCACGAACTCACGGAATGCCAAAGCTATTTCAGCGAGATGCAGAAAATACGCGAAGGCATGCCTTTTGAAATTGACGGTCTCGTGTTCAAGGTTGACGATCTGCCCGCACGGGAACAACTGGGCTTCACCGCCCGCGCACCGCGTTGGGCCATTGCCTATAAATTTCCGGCGCACGAAGAGCGTACCGTGGTCGAAGATATCCTGGCTTCCGTAGGGCGCACCGGCGTGATTACTCCTGTGGCTGTCTTGCAGTCCGTGCAGGTGGGCGGCGTGACCGTGAGCCGCGCCAGTTTGCATAATCAGGATGAAGTGGATCGTAAGGATATTCGCGTGGGCGACACAGTGCTGGTACGCCGCGCCGGCGACGTGATCCCGGAAGTGGTCATGGTGATCAAGGAGGAACGGCCGCCTGCGACGCAACCCTGGCACATGCCGCAGCGTTGTCCGGTCTGCGGCTCGGAGGTCTTGCGCCTGGCCAATGAATCGGCGCACCGTTGCATGGGCGGGCTGTACTGTCCGGCACAGCGGATGGGCGCCATCCGGCACTTCGCGTCGCGTCGGGCCATGGACATCCGGGGTTTGGGCGAAAAGCTCGTACAGCAACTGGTCGGGCATGGTCTGGTGCACACCGTGGCCGATATCTACCATCTGGACGAATCGGCACTGTGCGGCTTGGAGCGCATGGCCAGCCGTTCGGCGCAAAAGCTCCTCGCCGAAATCGATCGCTCCCGCCATACCGCCTTGCCCCGCTTTCTCTACGCCCTGGGCATCCGTCAGGTTGGGGAAGGTACGGCCAAATCCCTGGCCATCTATTTCGGGGATCTGGATCCCCTGATGGCCGCAACGCCGGAGCTTTTGCAGAATATTCCCGATGTAGGGCCTATCGTGGCGGAATCCGTTGCCCATTTTTTTGCCCAGCCCCATAACCGCGATGTCATTGCTGCCCTGCGCACGGCGGGAGTACAGTGGGCTGCGGTCCAGCCGCAAAAAGGCGGGCGTTTTCAGGGTATGACCCTGGTGCTCACCGGAGCCTTGGGCAGCATGACCCGGGAAGAGGCCAAAACCGCCATAGAAAACGCGGGCGGGAAAGTCAGCAGTTCCGTGTCGGCCAAAACAAGCTATGTGGTAGTCGGCAAGGACCCAGGCAGCAAGGCCGAAAAAGCCACTAAGCTGAGTGTGAAACAGCTTACCGAGGCGCAATTTTTGGCGATGTTTTCAGAAAAGGAATGACGATGCAGCAGAACAGAACATTCCGCTTGAATGTTGTCGACGTCCATGGCGAAGTCTACACCGGTATGGCGCGTTTTGTGGCGGTACCGGCGGAACTGGGTGAGATTGGTATTCTGCCGGGGCATGCGCCCCTACTGTCTGGGCTGCGGCCCGGCGAGTTACGCATTACCCAGCCCGACGGCCAGACGCAGATTCTTTTTCTGGAAGGCGGAATGCTGGAGATTCAACCCGATATCGTAACCATCCTCGCCGATGCCAGCCTGCGGATTGCGGATATCGATATTCACGAAAGTAGGGAACGCATCAAAGACGCACAAAGCACGCTGGCGAAACGTGCGGTTCCGGCGATGGATTTTGCCCGCGCCGAACTGGAATTGCAGCGGGAAGTGGCAAAATTGCATGCGTACCAGCGCTACCAGATACATGAACAACGGGGTGGCGGCGCGGGCAATTATAATTGGGAGCGCCCGGCCCTGCAGAATGTGCCGAAGGTGAATGTGCAGGATCTGGAGGATTGACGGCTCCGGGCCAGGGATGGGGCTGATGGACGCCACTGCCTACGACGCTTGGTATGACACACATCGTCTGGGTGCTATCCCCGCCCTACTTTCTGCTCAGCCGCTCAATGGTTCAGGGGTTGTCAACGGTATGCCTTTTTTCAGAACCGCCCGCACGGCCCGCCAATCCGGCATTACCTGATCCAGAATGCCCTTGAAGCGGTCATTGTGCAGGCGCTCCAGCAGGTGCGCCATCTCGTGGACCACCACGTATTCCAGGCATTCCTCGCCGTAATGCACCAGCTCCAGATTCAGCCAGATCCGGCGTGCCCGGATATTGCAGGTGCCCCAACGGGTTCGCATGCGTTTGACACCCCACTCAGCGACTCTGACACCCATGATGGGCTCGTAATGGGCAATGAGCGCCGGGATGCGCTCTTTCAGCGTCTGCCGGTGCCAGTCTTCGATAACCCGTGCCTTGTGGTCGCGGCTGGCCCCTTCCCGCACATGGAGATCCAGGTAACGGGCCTGCTGGCAGGCGATATGGGCGGCCTGCGTCGTAGGATATACCCGCAACCGGTAACGTCTGCCCAGGTAATAATGGCTTTCTCCGGATACATACTCCCGTGGCGAGAGCCGGTCCTGCCGGGCGAAGTTCTGCTGATGTTTTTTAATCCACTGCAGGCGAACCAGTACGGCGGCACGGATGGCTTCTTCACTGAGATGCCAGGGCGCCGCTACTCGGACCCTGCCCTCCGGCGGATACACCCCCAGATGCAGATTTTTGATCCGTTTCCGGACCACCTGCACGGTCAGGTCGCTGACTTCCAAGGTGTAGGTCTCAGTAATCACGCTGTTCCTTGACCGAGGCGATGTCGGCGAGGCCACGGGTTTTGCCCGCGAACCACTGATCGATGCGTCCCGGCGAGGTCAGGACCTGATCAATGTTGCGGGCCTCGTAGCGCAGGTCCAGCACCACGCCATCGCGTACCGCCTCGTTGAATTTGTAGGTGTGAATGTAACCCCCGAAGATCTCAACGCTCTTTTGCTTGTCGGCCTTCAGCAGGGGTGTGCCGGTGAAAGCGATGAAGGTGGCATGGGGCAGGATGGCCTTCATGGCCTTATGCAATTCTCCCGACCGGGTGCGGTGGCATTCGCCCACAAAGACCACGAAACGGCCTTTGGGCGAGAAGTCGGCGGGCGGGGCCTTTTGCATCTCGGTGATGATGAGGAAGCGGGCATCGCTCATATGCTCCCGTATCCACTTGGCGAACCAGACCGTGGTGAGGCCTTTGCCGCTGCCTTGGGTGTGCCGGATGATGTCGCCTTGCTGGTGCTGCAGATGGCTTTGCGCCGCCTTGACCTCGAAATACTGGTTGGGGCGCGACGTTTTCTTGGTGCCGGCGTCGAAGATGACGAGGAAGACCGTTTGCGTCTGCTGACCGGCATCGGCTTTGACCGGCACGCCGTAGCGGAGCAGGCCATATACGGCTTTATTGCAGGCGTAAAGACCCTGAGTCTGATCGTTTGCGGCACGGTTGAGAAGATGCAGGGTGCGTTGAATGAGGGCGACGAAGTGACCTTGTTCCGTCAGAAACGCTTCCGGTAGTTCGGTTTCGATGTTGCGGTTGTCGGGCCGGTCCTGCCGGTGGCCCAGATACCGATAACCCAGAGTCTTCTGAAAGATCTGAATCCCCCGCTGTTGGGTTTGGCGTTCCGCTTGGCCGATGAGCATGGTTTATCTGTCCTGTCTTTTTAGGACTTCATTGTCAATCAATGGCCGCAGTCATCGCAAGCAGCATCCATTCAGAAAGGCGCTGTTCGCGTTGTTCCCGCAAATAACGCACCAGCTTGGACGAGTTTATGGCAACTTGCTACACTTTACTCATGCGGGTGATTGCCTTGAAAATGCTGCGGACATTGGACAACCCTTGATTCTATGGCGCCCGATGCCCAGCCGATGGGCGACGGAACCAACATGGTTGTACCATGATCTCCACAATTTTATTTTTATGGTAACAATAGGCTGGTCACGTTTGAAGCAGGCAAAAAATAATTGCGATTCAATGGCAAGATTAAATGTACAGTAGTTATTGATGGGATTGATTGGAGTAATTTTTACGAACGTTCTTTTACGCTTTTTATTGGTGGGCTTTAGGTTGAAACAGCATATAATAGAATTATGCGATATATTTTGCATCACCATATGTTACAATTATAAAATACAAGAAGACATCGGCGGATATTAATCCTTTTAGAATGCCTGGCGGTGCGATTCATGGCAAATATCTTTGCGACGAGGATCGCGTGTATTGTGATGGCCTTAAACTACAAAATGTTTCTTCATGGTATTTTGTCGTTTTCAATAGATGCTTTGCTGGTGAAAAGTTGTCTATATTTACAGTTTACGGCAATGCGAAGGCAAAATATCCTTTGTGCTTTGAAGTCCTGGATGATAGTAATGTGAATAATGATGATGTTTATGTGTATTGGTTCATCGGATCAACGGGTGCAGGCCATGCCACGGTTGTTAGGTCGTGCAAGAAGCCGCATATGTTCAGATCAATAAAATCAGGTTATGGAATTGATGATGATTATGTTTACTATGAAGCTGTTAAGATTCCAAAGGCAAACCCAAAAACGTGGGCTATGATCAATAATAACTATTCAAAAGATGATAAGAACATATTCTATTTCAGAAAGGTTGTGGTCGGAGCTGATCTGGAAAGTTTTGAGATTATTCCAGACTCATGTTTCCCTGACATTGAGGATTCGTGTTGCGGAAAGGATAAAAACCGCACGTATGAAACCGGGACAAGTGTTACCACTGGCGATAGATGCATTGTGTATCAATAGACTGGTGGCTTCATGTTTTTGGTGTAACATCTGATAGCCTCACAAGCGCCCGTTTTTTGAACGCTTGGGGTCATCCTGGATTATGACGATCACGGCAACGCGGTCGGCATTGAGATAACTCAGGGCATCCCAAGGCGGGGCCAGCCTGCAACCATTGAATACGCCTACGGCTGTTGAATGTTTAATAAAATCGGTCGGGCCGTTTTGTAGTAGTAGGCCATCATCCGTCGGGTCATACCCACGTCTGGCAGGGCGGTGGCTATAGCGCCTGTCCCGGTCCTGACCTCTTCCGCAGATTGGCCGGCCCAATCGGGGTGATGGAATCACCCTTTAAGATATAGGCGCTTCCGAAGCCCGCGATATAACGCCCGGATAAAGGATCAAGGCCAAACACGCGAAAGTCCGGTAATTGGAATAATAGTTCCATGATGCTGCCGAACTTGGCCTTGAACCGCTCGTAGAGCATATGACAAATTTCGGTCTCCCTGAAGATTTCATGGACATCGCACGTATAGCTCACACGCTTTCTGCCAAGCACCTGAGGGACACCCTGTTCATCCGCGATGATCATTATCCCGGTGGGTTTTTTGGCCGCCAGATGGGCCGTATGGGGGGAAAGTCCACTCACAGCAGTATAAAACTGATGGGTTGCCGCATCATGAATAAATGGTGCCATGGACGCCTCTGGGACACCTGCTGAATCGAGTGTAGCCAGAGTCATGGTTTGTGTATTGGCTATCAGATAGTTTATTTCAGCGGCTACGATCTCTATTTTTTCCATCATATTCTCACCTCACTCAGCGGATTTTTCGGTTAAGCCAATACACGGCGAAATGGTTTATCACTGCCGCATCTCCACGGTTGGAGTGGTCCTGTCCAAAACCGGGCTATGTCCCGCTATGGACAAGCGGATCCTGCCCGTCAGGAGTTCCTGTGTCATGCCTTGTTGGAGGGCGTGGGTTTTGTCTCGGCGGGGTTCGAGGGCGGTGATTTCGACGTCCATGTCGGAGAGGATGGTGGCGATGGCAGTTTGTTCTGTTGCCATTGACGGGATATGAACTGAGAAGGCATGAACGTCATTGCGGTTTAACGTCGGGATGCCAGAACCGGTGCTAAATCTCTCAAGACCGATGTGTCTGAGCAAATAAAAAATGAACCTTGGTGGGTTGCCCTTAAATTTGGTCACCCAAGGCGAGGACGCCTTGCGGGAGAAGGGCGGATTGGCGACCATGTGGCCGAAGGTATTGCGGCTGCCATCGTTTTGGGTCCAGTAGGGACTGGAGAGGGTGTTGTCCTGCCAGATTTTGGCGGTCTCGTGGTTGTGCAGGATCATGTTCATTTCTGCTAGCGCTGCGGTGGCGTTGTCCATTTCCTGCCCGTAGATGGTTACATCCGTCTTGGCCTCGGCGGCGGCCTTGAGGAGCAGAGAGCCGGAGCCGCAGGTGGGGCCATGGATGGTCTGGGAGGCGTTTTTGGCCTGGACAATGCCGATGAGTTTGGCGAGGCGGCCCACCATCTCTTTGCCCCGACCCAGCTTGTCGGCTTCGTTGAAGTCAGCCACATCGATCACGCCGGTCAGGTCATTGGCTTCGGCCAGACGACGGACGATCTTGTTGAGCTTGTCGCCGATTTTCTTGTCGGTCTTGGCCAGTACCATGTCCCGAAAGGAGCCGCCGTAGGGCACTTTCGGCAGGGAGCCGGGATCGCACTCGGCTTTGTCCGACACGTATTTGGCGAAGAGCTGGGCTAGCACGTAGTCCTTGTGCCGGGCGGCGTCCATGTCGCCGCGCAGTTCATCACAGCTTTTCCAGAGGGAGGCGTAGAGTTCGGATTTCTTGAGGGGCATGGGGGGAGGTTCCCTAAGGTGATGGGTTTATGTGCGGCATTCTATAACAAATACACAAAAGACGATGCGCCCTCAGAACTTGCGCCCCTCCCTATGCCACCAGTGGTCCGGTGGCCGTATATTCGTTCCGACTTGCTGGGAAGCATCTATCATGCCACACTTCACATCAAGCGGCAGCGGACCGATTGGGCACCTTAACGAACACGCCAACAGCAGCAAAACGATATACTTTGGAGGTTGTTTCCATGGAGTATGGTCTGCCCCAGATGGCTTGGAACCGGAAAGTTCTGGAAATATGCTGCTGATGTCGGCTTTATGGGTCCTGGCGGGTGCAGGAGCCTTGGGAAATGCCGTGTTGGGATCTCTGGTCATGTGTCCACGCTGCAAAATAATCAGCACCAACCTGGTACGCCTGCCAAAAGCGGCCATAGGTCGCGGTGAGATAGCATTAACTTTCGACGACGGGCCGGATGCCCACGTCACCCCCCTGGTGCTGGATCAACTGGATCTCTATGGCGCGAAAGCCAGCTTCTTTTGTATTGGCGAGAAAGTGGCCGCACAGCCAGATTTGGTTGCGGAAATCGTGCGTCGCGGACATAGCATAGAAAATCACAGCTATTATCACCGAAATCTATTTGCATTTAGTGGTATAAGGAAACTAAAAATGGAAGTCGTTGCCACGCAACAGGCCATCCATTCCGCGAATAACGGCATCAGCTCCAGGTTTTTTCGTGCCCCATTTGGCTTTCGCAGTCCATGGTTGGGTGGTGTCTTGCGCCAGACCCATATGCAGCATGTGGCCTGGACCCGGCGCGGCTATGACGCTGTTTGTCGTAATCCCGATGTGGTGCTCCGTCGCCTCGTCCACAATCTGGCTGCCGGTGACATTTTGTTGATGCACGACGGAGGATCGGCACGTACACGTAATGGCCAGCCGATTGTACTTGAGGTGTTGCCCGGGCTATTGGAACGGTGCGCGAGCCACGGACTGCGCTGTGTGTCCTTGCCAATGGCGCTCAGTAATGCGCAATGATAAAAATCCTGTCCTTGCTTGCGGATAGGATTATCGACGCGCACGCTATTGGCGCAAATGTTTTCGTGAAAAAATTAAAATGGAGCAGATCATAATGGGAAAAGATGAAATAACCACTTCGGCTCCGGCAACGCAAATCTGTGACGTTCTGGTGATTGGCGGGGGGCCGGCGGGCTCCACGATCAGTGCGCTATTGGCAGGGCGGGGCTACCAGGTGACTGTTCTGGAAAAGGCGCACCATCCCCGCTTTCATATCGGCGAATCGCTACTTCCGGCCAATTTACCCTTATTGCAGGAATTGGGTGTTGCGGAGGAAATCCGGCGCATCGGGATGGAAAAATGGGGGGCAGAGTTCAATTCACCTTACCATGCAGAGAAGATGCAGACCTTTTCTTTTGCCGATGCATGGGACAAATCCATGCCGATGGCCTATCAGGTGCGGCGCTCAGAATTCGACGAGATCCTCATTCGCAACGCCGAGGCAAAGGGCGCCAGGGTGATGGAAGGCTGCCGTGTCAACGCCGTCGAGTTCTTGCCGGATAACGCCGGGGCGCTCGTCCTTGCGCAGCACGAAGATGGCCGCCAGGAAACCTGGCAGGCACGCTTCCTGGCGGATGCGTCCGGCCGCGATACGTTTCTGGGCAATCGTTTCAAATATAAGCGCCGCAACCCCAAGCATAATGGCTCCGCCCTCTATGCGCATTTTCGCGGTGCCCAGCGCCTTGACGGCAGGGAAGAAGGGAATATTTCGTTATTCTGGTTTGAGCACGGGTGGTTCTGGTTTATTCCCCTTGCGGACGGGACGACCAGTGTAGGGGCCGTGGTGTGGCCATACTACCTTAAATCCAGAAGCAAACCCGTAAACGAGTTTTTTCAGGAAACCATTGAAATGTGCCCTGCCCTCGCAGCACGGCTGGTGAATGCCCAGCGCACTACCGATGTCGAGGCCACCGGCAACTACTCCTACGCCTGCGATCAAACCCATGGACCCAACTATCTGCTGCTGGGTGACGCATTCGCTTTCATCGACCCGGTTTTTTCTTCGGGGGTCATGCTGGCGATGCAAAGTGCATTCATCGGCGCCAAGACCATCGACACGTGCCTGCGTGAGCCGCAGCGCGCCGCCGGGGCGCTCCGGGATTTCGATCGCCGGGTACGCCACGGCGGCAAGGTCTTTTCCTGGTATATTTATCACATCAGCCAACCCGCCATGCGCGACATGTTTATGCGCTCGAGTAACGTGCTGAGGGCCAGAGAGGCGGTACTCTCGGTACTTGCCGGAGATATTTTCAGGAATACGCCGATTTGGCCCTCTCTTGCCGTCTTTAAGGGTATTTATTACTTGTCTTCCCTGCGTCATGCACGTCGTTCATGGGCAGCCTGGAGGCGGCGTAAAGAAGATATACGAGTATAGCGATGACGCCAAGAGCGAATGCCTTGCTTACTGATGCGGGAGAACTTTATTTTTCTTATGCCTATCCTGCCAATGACGCGTTGCCGTCACTATCCAGGCAGGAAGGTTTGCTGGGAATTGTCACCTTCCAAACCGGGTTTGTTGGAGAAGGGGATGGTGCCAAGCCCGAGGGAGTATTACAGATACCGTTATCCGGCCGGGGAGATGATCTATGTGAAATATGGAAGACCACGCAACCGGTGGGTGCCGGGACGTTTGGTGATATTACCTACCGTTGCAGCCGCGACTTTTTGTTTGGCAGCATCACCCTGGCCGTAGCCGACCTTCCAGACGGCAATCATGGCCTGATTCACCCCCCTATACAGAACGCCGCCGAACTCGCGTATCAGCAGATATTCGGCCTGCTGGATCGCCACAGGTACCCGGGCCTGCTGCGCATTTGGAATTTTGTGCCGGACATCAACGGGGTTAGCTATGGTCTTGAACACTATCGCCAATTTAACATAGGTCGCCAGGATGCGTTCCTTGCCCACAGTCGCCTCCCGTCGAGGCAAAACATCCCCGCAGCCAGTGCATTGGGCTCCGTCGATGGACCGCTGGTCGTGTACTTTCTTGCGGCACGGCGTAACTCGGTGGCCGTTGAAAATCCCAGGCAGATCAGCGCCTACCATTACCCGCAAGAATACGGGCCAAGCAGCCCGACCTTTTCTCGTGCCGGGTGGGTTGATCTAGGGCAACAAAAAATTCTCTTCATTTCCGGAACGGCCAGCATCATAGGGCATCAAACCCGGCATGGCGGGAATGTAGCAGCGCAAACACGCGAAAGCATGGCGAATATCGCCGCCGTCGTCGCGGAGACGAATCGCATCGCGGCCGGATCCCCATATGACCTCAACGACCTTTCCTACAAGGTTTATTTGCGGCAGTTCACGGATCTGCCGATCGTTCGGGCAGAACTGGATCATCTTGTTACGCCAAAGGCTCCGGTATTTTATCTTGAGGCTGATATCTGCCGAGCAGATCTTCTGGTAGAAATTGAGGCAACCGCGGGCGTACTCCATGGCGGTATGGCATGAGACAAGCCCAGGGATCGGGCATTCCAGGTATATTGCGTACGCTGCATGAATATCTCGCCTTCTATTGCGGACTGGGACTGTTGGCGAGCGTCAGCCTCCTGTGGTCCGTGCTGGCCTTGCCATTGAGCCTCGTACTGCCCAGGAAATGGAAAAAACAGACGGGACGACTGGTTATTACCATGGGCTTCAGAATGTACCTGCGGGCCTTATCCATTATGGGGGCCTGCCGGTTTGACCTGAAGGCGCTGGATGCTCTCCAGGGCGAATCGCCCATGATCATCGCGCCCAATCACCCTTCGCTGCTGGATGCGCTGATGGTGATTTCCCGCCTGCCCAATCTGGCGTGCATCATGAAGGCAGAGCTGGTGGATAACGTATTTTTTGGCGCGGGCGCCCGTTTGGCTGGTTATATCCGCAATGATTCGTTACGCGGCATGATCTACCTTGCGGTGGAAGACCTGCGCAGCGGCAGTCATTTGCTGCTCTTCCCGGAAGGTACCCGGAGCAACCGTCTCCCCATCGGGATCGTACGCGGTAGCATCGCCCTGATTGCCAAGGAGGCCAGGGTGCCCATCCAAACCGTTTTTATCGAAACCAACTCATCATTCCTGACCAAGGGCTGGCCTTTTTTCCGCAAGCCATCCATGCCCGTTCATTATCGAATCCATCTCGGCCAGCGCTTCGACCCGCCGACCGACGTGCGCGGCTTCACCGCGGAGCTGGAACGGTACTTCCAGTCGGCGCTGGCAGAAGCTCAGTTGCCGCCGCTCTCTTCAACGGGCGCTCATGTGCCATGAGCGAGGCGTCGACTACCCATCTGTTGCTGATCCCTAGCTACAATCCCGGTCCAAGAGTATATGAAACCGTGGCATTGGCACGGCGGCAATGGAATCCCGTATGGGTAGTGGTGGATGGCAGCACCGACGGAACGGCTGCAGGGCTGGAGGCCCTGGTTGCCAAAGATAGCGGGTTACGCGTTCTTCAACGCACCAATAATCAGGGTAAAGGAGCGGCCGTGCTTTTCGGGCTGGATCAGGCCGCCTCGCAAGGGTACACCCATGTGCTGACGATGGATTCCGACGGACAGCATCCCATGGAGGCCATTCCCGCGTTTATGGCGGCATCCCTGCAAAATCCGGATGCCATGATCCTCGGGGTCCCGGTCTTCGATGCCAGCGCTCCAGCCTTGCGAGTAAAAGGCCGCAAGGTATCCAACTGGTGGGCCAACCTGGAGACGCTGGGGGGAGGCATTGGCGATTCCCTGTTTGGTTTTCGCGTCTATCCCATTGCGCCATTGCGGCAACTGATGCACTCACAACGCTGGATGCGGCGCTTCGATTTCGATCCTGAGGCGGCAGTGCGCATGTCCTGGCGCGGTGTCAGAATCATCAATATGCCAGCAACGGTCCGCTACTTCCGCGCCGATGAGGGCGGAGTCTCTCATTTTCGCTATCTGCGGGACAACCTGCTGCTTACCTGGATGCATGCGCGGCTGTTCTTCGGTTTTCTGGTTCGTTTCCCCGTATTGTTGTGGCGTTACTGGTCAGGGCGGTAACTCCAGGTCAAACAGTTCTCCGACCACTGGCCATGGGAGCAGTGGCGGGAAGCTGTACCCCGGCCCGGGGTAACCAGACACGGAGAAAAGGTGTCGTGATGATGGTGCTGAAGATGGCCATGATCACCAGCATGGTGAAAACCTGTTGGGATATGGCACCCAAATCATAACCCACATTGATGACGATCAACTCCATTAACGCACGGGTATTCATCATGATGCCCATCACTTTCGCCTGATGGTGGTTCAAGCCGGCAATCCGCGCCGCCCCATACGCACCGCCGAACTTGCCCACGGTCGCAAGGAGCAAGGTCAGTCCGCACCAACCCCAGAGTGACGCGCTATCCAATCCGCCAATATTGGTGCGCAGGCCCGTATAAGTGAAGAAAATTGGCAGGAAGAAGACTAGCACAAAGGGGGAAACCCGCTCATTCCACGCTTTGACGAATTCATCTGCGTCGTGGAGGATGACGCCCATGATGAAGCCGCCAAAGATCGTAAAAATGCCCAATGAAGAGGTGACCAGTCCGGAAACGAATATGCTGATTAATATGATTCCCAATAAATGCGGAGTCAGCCTGCCTCCCGCGCTGAAGCGCCGGATCAGCCATTTCATCAGCGGCCGGATGGCAAATATCCAGATGATGATGAAAGCGAATACTAAAAAAACCTTGATGGCGAAGGCGATCGCCTCAAAATGGGACAGCGCCAGAGTCGTCACCAGCGCGAGCAGCAACCAGCCGACGACGTCATTAATCGCCGCAGCACTGATGGCGATGACTCCGAGTCGGGATCTGGTCATGCCGAATTCCATCATGATGCGGCCAAGGATAGGTACGGCTGTGATGGAAAACGCGGTAGCGATAAATAGCGCCGATGTCCACTGATTGGCTTGTGGCGAGAGTTTGGGCGCGCTGATCAGGGCGAACCATAGACCGAGGACGAATGGTACCAGCATGCTTGCTGCTGCCACCCATAACACCGCATTCCGGTTCACCTTTTCCTTCAGATGGGAAAAATCGAATTCCAGGCCAATCTGAAACATCAATAGAATAAGCCCCAGTTGGGAAAGGGCATCTAGAGGCCCGGCGGGAATTGAATGAAAAATGTAATGGAAGGTGTCCGGCAGCAGTAGGCCGAGCAGTGACGGACCCAGCACAATTCCGGCGATGATTTCGCCAACCACCGCTGCCTGACCGATCCTGGAGGCGATCTCGCCACCCATGCGCGCAGCCAGTATAATGACGCTGAGTTGCAGTAATGTGAAAAAGATCAGCAGCTCGGACTTCTGTGCAGGCAGATCGAAAACATGACTAAGAATACTCATGGAAGGTTCCCAGGTTCATGTCATGGCGCCATTGATGGAAATGATTTGGCCACTGATGTAGGCGGCTTGTTCCGAAACAAGAAATCCAACCAGATCGGCCACTTCCTCGGGCCGTCCGGCACGCTTCATCGGCACGATTTGCGCGATGGCGTCGGTAGCGAAGGCATCCGCGCTCATTTCCGTCGCGATGATGCCAGGCGCCACGGCGTTGACGGTAATCCCGCGGCTGGCGACCTCCAGCGCCAGGGACTTGGTGGCCGCATGCAGCGCACCTTTGGCCGCCGAATAATTGACCTGACCGCGATTACCCGTTAACGCGGCCACCGAGGTGATATTGATGATGCGTCCCCAGCGAGTGCGGATCATGGGCATGAGTAGGGCCTGCGTTACATGGAAGAAACCATTCAGTGATACGTCTATCACGTCCTGCCATTGCCGCGCACTGAGGGCCGGGAAGACCGCATCGTCATGAATGCCGGCATTGTTGACCAGGATCTGGATGGGCCCGGCTTCGAGCAAATCCTGCAAGGCCAGAGCGGTAGCCTGCGCATCGGTGACATCGAAAGCCGAAACGGTCGCATCGCCACCCGCGGCGCTGATGGAATCTGCCAGAGCCTGGGCTTTCATCTGGTTGCGATGGGTATGGATAATGACCTGGAGGCCATCTGCCGCGAGTTTTTTGCAGATGGCGGCACCAATGCCGCCGCTACCTCCGGTGATAAGGGCGCGCTTAGACATGCGGCCCCTCCCGGACCCCCGCAGTAGAAACAGGGGAATGCATCGCTGCGGCCGGATTGGCGTCCAAAAGAAGTGCCGCACGGCCATCCAGCAGCGCGCGGCCCTGGCTCAGAACAGCGAAGCGGTATAGTAGACTGCCCTGGCCGGCCAACTTTTCCGCTGTAATCGTGAGGTCACCGTCGATATCGTCAAGGCGCGATACGCGCAGGACGACATCGCGCACGCTGATGAGATAGCCTAGCTTCGCTGCACCCCCTTCTCCGGTTGTGGGGCATAAT
>JAKAVW010000424.1 GCA_021827445.1 Pseudomonadota bacterium | reverse complement strand
GGCATCGGTTCGGCTGAATCGCATCCCGTCGCCGTTGTAGCGGATGTTCCAGTAAAATGTGCTGGGCTGCACCGCGATAATGCGCAATAAAATCAACGTGTTTTGCGTCTTGTCTGCAGCTTCTTTCTCGTGGCTACTTGGACGCCACGGCGCGGAAGCGCTTCAGGCATGACGACTTGGGCCTTTTCCAAAAACATTTGCACCGAGTCCCGCGGCCTGGGGATGCAGTTGCACAGCGGTTTGCCGTGGATCCGCAATTCCGTAGCGCAGAGCGTTTTAAGTTCATCCAGGCCTTCCTGCACCGTGGCGTTAAGGTCACGCCATCGCAGAGCTAATTCCTGCACGATTTTGTAGGACAGCATAATTACCAGAGCATGGCCCCGCGTGCGGCTGGCCAGACGCACATGCACCGGGCGCATCTCTAACTCCATGGTCTTGCTGGTACGGAACGCCCACTCTACCATGGCCAGGTCCTTGTAACGGGCGTGGACACCTTGGGCGTTGAGCTGGGGTGGGGTCAGGTCAGTCTTGAGCACATAGCAGCCGTCGAGCTTTTGCTGCTCAGCTAAAGCGGATTCATCGATGGTCAGGGCGAGAGCTCGTTCCTGCACGGTGACTTGGACCCACGCATCCAGACGTAGTTTTCGGCACTGTGTCACGATCTTATCGACCGCCACCTGAACACGGGCCTTGGAATGCTCCTGAAGATACTTGTTCTGACGATCTATCTGGCGCTGCAGGGCATGAAGCTTGTTCTGGCGTGACTCGCCCATCTCGGCCGCACGGATCGGGTTACGCCGCACGATGTACCGCGGGCCGTCGTCGGGGACCACTTCCGCCAGTTCCTGATCAAACAGTGACATATTCAACACACCACAGGCCAGCAGCGATTCGATTTGCGGCTTGGTGATGGCGGTAATGTAGTGGAAGCCCTGGGTGGTTAAATCTTCGATCTGTCCCGGCGCGCCGGGAATCATTCCGCGGTCGCCAACGAAGGTCACCTCGCCGCCTCCGAAGCGCTGGGCGACCTTGCGGATCTGACTGGCCATCGTTGCGGTGTCATTGGTGTTGCCGGTGAACACCTCAATGGATAACGGTTGCCCTTGGGCGTTGCATAGCAATCCGATGGTGATTTGCCGTTTGCCCTTTTTACCATCGCGGTTATAGCCGAAGGCGGCCAGTTCATTCTGGACCCCTTCGAGATAGCTGCTGGTGACATCGTAGAGAAAAAGCCCCGCCTGAGTCCCGGCGCGCCGGGATGCCGAGGTTGCAAAGAGCCGATCCTCGATGTGCTGCTGGTGCTCGTCGAGCCAATCCAGATTGGCGTACAGGTCGTCCTCGTTGAAGCTTTCCAATCCGAGGATGTCACAAGCGCTATGGCTGGAAGCCAGACGTACCGCCGAGAGGCGCGAGCCTTGATCGATCACACGGGCGATGATCTGCCAGAGTGCCAATTTACCTTGGCGGGTAGAACCCAAGGCTGCCTGGATTCCCAACTGGCGAGCCAGATCGTAAACCACCCAGACGGCCCCGCATGACAATCCCTGCTGCAAGGAGGCGTCACGCAGCGACGCCAACGCCGTAAGATCGCCTTTGTGTTGCAACGCCAGTTTGATAGCCTCAATTTCCTGTGGGGTGCAATGGGAGATATTGGCGATGGTACGGTGTTTGACCTTGCCGTCAACGCGAAAAGAATCACGCAGGAGGTGTCGAACGTACTTGCCGGATTTACCTGTATCCACATGCATAGTGGCCACAGTATAACACAACTATAGCACAAAGCAAGAACTATATTAAACATATACGCGAATTTTAGTGGCTACACGTAAAAGCGAAAAACACACATAAACTATTATAAATAAAAGATTTATGTAAAAAATGATCTGGAACATCCGCTGCAATATGGTTTTGACACGCTGCTCATCCCCGGCACCGTCGGAAGACGTGGTTTATAGCACGGACACAATCCGTGGAAGGTAAGAGCGCCGCTACCCCAATTGGCGCATATTTTCAATTCGGGTAATGATATCTCGCAGTGGCTCATCGGCCCCGAGTCTCTGGCGCAGTAACTGTGCAACTTGGGCGGAGGTCGGCAATGCATCCCAGCCGCCTGATCCGGCGGCCTTGATGGCTGCGCTGGCAGTGGCAAAACATACTGCTTCCATAATGGAAAAGCTCTTTGCAATGGCCAGAGCGTATGCGCCATGGAACGTATCACCGCAACCGTTGGTATTGACCGCCTTGACCGCAAATGCCGGCAAATGGACCGGTGCACGCTGCGGCGAATCTGTCCACCAGCAGCCCGCGGCACCCGCAGTTACAACAGTCGCAGCGCGCGGTATACGGGCCAGTGCCGCACAGGCGGCCTGCAAATCCTGCCGACCGGACGCCCACCGCGCGAATTCCTCCGGCACCACGAGATGGTCCACATACTCAAGCAATGCTGCTGACTCGGCGGATTGACCTTCAATGTCCAATACTACCGGCACGTTGGCCCGGCGGGCCTTGAGAATGAGTTCCAACGGACCGGGAGCGTTGAGAAAATCAACCAGCAGCACGCGGGCGGACGC
>JAKAVW010000423.1 GCA_021827445.1 Pseudomonadota bacterium | reverse complement strand
TACGGTCGTCGCCTTGGCCGCCTCGATCATGCGCACCACGAATTTGCGCTGCGCTTCCTCGAACTGCTGTAGCGTCACGCGGCCCTCAGACACGGATGACAGGGCATCTTCCCAGCGTGCCGTCAGGACGGGATCGGTCAGGTCTTTGGGCAGCGCGTGAACCAGCGCCCGCCCTGCCTGGGTGGAGAGGATCTGCTTGCCTTTGCGCTCCAGGAATCCCCGGGTCAGCAGCGTTTCAATGATGCTGGCCCGAGTGGCCTCGGTTCCCAGGCCAGAGGTTTCCTTGAGTTTGGCCTTGGCGGCTTCATCCTCCACCACCTTATGGATGTTGCTCATGGCCTCAATGAGCGACCCATCCGTAAATCGGGCCGGCGGCTTGGTCTGTTTTGCCTGGACATCTGCATCCTGGACGGTCAGGACCTGGCCTTTTTTGAGCGCCGGGATCGGCTGGGCGGGGGTGTCATCATTATCGTCATCGGTCATCCCATACACGGCTTTCCAGCCTGCGGATACCGGGATGTTGGCAGTCGCCTTCCAGTCCTCGCTGGTGCAAGTCAGTAGAGCCTTGATCGCCCGGTACACATAGGGCGGATAGAACTGCGCGAGATAGGAGCGGACGATGATATCGTAGACTTTGGCCACTGCGGGGCTCATAGAGCCCTGCATGGAGCCGGTCGGAATGATGGCGTGGTGCGCCGTCACTTTGCCCGTATTCCAGATGGCCGACTTCCGGTTAGAATCGGCGGCTTTCACCAGATCCGCAAATCCAGCTTTTGCCAGGCCGGACAGTATCTGTCCGGCATCCCCATGCTGTTCTTCCGGAAGATAGCGGCAATCGGTCCGGGGATAGGTCGCCGCCTTGTGCTCCTCGTACAGCGCCTGGGCCGCATCAAGGACACTTTGTGCCGACATGCCGAGCTTGGCGGAGCAGACCTTTTGTAACTCTGCAAGGGAGAAGCCTAATGGTGCCTGCTGCTGCTTTTCCGCGCTGGTGAAGTCCTTCACCGTGGCCTTGCCTTCCGCCTTGGCCCGGGATGCCAGCCGGTCAGCGGCTTTCCGGTCGGTGAGATACCCTTCGGCATCGACCCCCTCGAAATCCTCCCGCAACTCCCAGGTGGCCCAGAAGCCCGCGTTGATGCGCGGAACGTAGTAGTCCTTCGGCTTGAAGTGCTCGATCTTCTCATCACGGGCCACGACCAGAGCCAAGGTCGGCGTCTGCACCCGACCCACGGAGACGACTCCGGCGCCGCTGTTGCGCAGGGTGAAAGCACGGGTGAGATTCATGCCCATGAGCCAGTCCGCGCGGGCACGGGCTTCGGCTGAGTTTCGGAGATTCTGGTAGTCGTGGTTATCCTTGAGCGATGCCAGCGCCTTACGCACGGACTGCTCATCGAGGGCGGCCAGCCAGATCCTCAGGGTTGGTCCTTTCCAGCGGAGTTCCTCCAGGACCTCATCCACCAGCAGCTGGCCCTCTCGGTCCGGGTCGCCTGCATTGACGACAGACGAGGCTTTCTTGAGCAAGGCCCGGATCACCTTGATCTGGGCCTTGGCGTCATCCTTCGCCCGCTTCTTCCATTGCTCAGGAAATATGGGCAGTTCCTCAAATCGCCATTTCTTCTTGCCCTTTGGCGTGGTGGGAACATCATCAGGCGTATAGAAGTCCGGCTCTTCCTGCTCGAAGATATGGCCGAAACACCAGGTTACGACGGTATCCACTCCGCACTGGATGAAGCCGTTCCCTTTGTTTTTCGATCCGGGCAAATACTCGGCGATCCCTTTGCCCAGGCTGGGCTTCTCGGCGATGTATAGTTTCATCAGGCACCCTCAATCGTCTACCGGGTAGACGCTCTGCGTCACCCCAACGCGAGGGTATAGATCGTTGTTGGGTCGGTTACTGTCACTGGTCGGCAGATGTTATATCCAAACGACCAAGATGCAGCGTTTGCAGTCATCCAGAAATTGGTGGGCAGCACGTAAAATCGCCCGGTGACGTTTGCTGCGCATAGAAAAATCGACAAGTTGATGGACAGAATCAGGGTCAGCAATGGCCCAGGAAGTGTCCAGAAACGAAGTGTTGATTAAACGTTTCTTCTTACATTTTGCCTGAGAAAGGTCAGATGCGGCTACTGCATCATTTTCGTCACGATAATAAACGTATCGCTTATCATGTATTTTATGCACGCAAAGATTTTGCGATGTGGCCTTCTCGAAGAAAAAGTAATCCTCCCAGAAACGCAAGTTGGGAAAACCACCCAAAGCATGAAAAATCTCTGCACGCACTACCGAAGTAGCGCCCGGATACGTATCCATTATATGAATGGTTCTACTATTGTCTCGTGCATCCATCACCGTATAAAGATTTCCATCGACAACCAAGCCGCCAAATAGCATATCCACCTCGGGATGCTCCTGAATATACTGAAGACAGGATTGTAGGTAATCAAGTAAATATGCATCATCAGAATCCAATTGTGCTATTCACCGAGTATTCAAGTGCCACGCACCATGTCTTCCATAATAGAGCGCACCTTATTTAGTGAATGATCTGTACTGACGTCATCTACAATGACA
>JAKAVW010000037.1 GCA_021827445.1 Pseudomonadota bacterium | reverse complement strand
CAGATAATGATTGTTGAGACACGCCACCTTAACGGGCAAATGATGCTGGAGGCAGGTGGACAATTCCTGAATATTCATCTGGATACTGCCATCACCGGTTATACAGACCACTGTCGAATCAGGTTCGGCGACCTGCGCGCCCATGGCCGCCGGGAGCCCGAAGCCCATGGTGCCCAGTCCGCCGCTGTTGACCCAGCGCCGTGGCCGGTCGAAACCATAGAACTGCGCCGCCCACATCTGGTGTTGACCCACATCTGAGGTGACGATAGCGTCACCACCGGTCAGTTCGAACAGTTTCTCCACCACAAACTGCGGCTTGATGATGCGATCGTCCTGATTATAGTGCAGGCAATCGCGCTGCCGCCATTCCTCAATCTGCGCCCACCACGCCTGCATGGCTTGCAGTTCGTTGCGCTGATCGTTCTCCGTCAGCACCTGATTCATCTCCAGCAGTACCTGCTGCAAATCACCGACGACGGGGACGTCCACCCGCACATTTTTAGAGATAGAAGAGGGATCGACATCCACATGCACAATCCGCGCGTGGGGCGCGAATTTGGCGAGGTTGCCCGTGACACGGTCATCAAAACGCGCACCCAGGGCCACCAGCACATCACAATGCTGCACCGCCATATTGGCTTCGTAGGTACCATGCATACCCAGCATCCCTAGAAACTGGCGATCCGATGCCGGGTAAGCGCCCAGCCCCATGAGGGTATGCGTGATAGGCGCGCCCAGGGTGCGCACCAGCTTGCGGAGCTCTCCGGAAGCGTTGCCGAGGATAATGCCGCCGCCGGTATAGAACATTGGACGCTGCGCACTGGTAATGAGCTGCATGGCTTTACGCACCTGCCCCGGATGGCCTTTTACCGTCGGCTTGTAGGAACGCAGACTGACTTTTTCCGGGTAGTGATAGCGGGTTTTATGACTGGTGATATCCTTGGGAATATCTACCAATACCGGCCCGGGACGCCCCGTCGCCGCCAGATAAAAAGCGATCTTCAAAGTGCTCGCCAGATCGCGGACATCCTTCACCAGAAAATTATGCTTGGTGCAGGGGCGCGTAATGCCCACTGTATCCACTTCCTGGAAAGCGTCATTGCCGATAAGCGCAACCGGCACCTGCCCGGTGATCACCACCATGGGCACCGAGTCCATATACGCCGTGGCAATGCCGGTCACCGCATTGGTAGCCCCTGGCCCACTGGTGACCAACGCCACACCGACTTTGCCGGTGACCCGGGAATACGCATCCGCTGCATGTACCGCCGCCTGCTCGTGGCGCACCAGTATATGTTTGACGTCCTGCTGCTGCTCCAGTTTGTCGTAAATATACAGGACCGCGCCGCCCGGATAACCGAAAATGTATTCCACACCTTCATCACGCAACGCACGGACTACAATCTCCGCACCCGTCAGCTCTTCAGTTTCCAGCTCGGGACTTGGGCGATCTTGCGTAGTCGTCAGGGACGTCATCGTCGTACTCCTCAGGGAATAAAGTATCAGCGCAAAAAGCTAGACATTTTTTGCTGTGAGGTCAAATAAAAATGCCTTGGCACATACGGGTTATCATCTATGGTACCATGGCAACCAGCACACCTTCCGGCCTAGTGGCTGTGCAGGTATTCCAGATAATCGCGCGCCTTGCTGACCAACGCCTCCGGCAGGCCGCGTTTTGCCGCAATGACCAGCCCCAGGGAACGCCCCGGCACACCAATCTGCAGCTCATAGGTAGGTTCCAACCGCTCCTGATCAAAGCGCATGGAGGCATTACGCAGACAAGCGTGGGTATCGGCAAAAGCCTTGAGCGGAGTGAGATGGGTCGTCACCATGCCCCGCACCCCGCGTCCCGCCAGATGATCAAGCACGGCCATCGCCAGCGCCGCGCCCTCTTCCGGGTCCGTGCCGGTACCCAGTTCATCCAGCAGGATAAGGGTATGGTCATCCGCATCCGCAAGTAGTCTTTTCAGAACCTCCACATGACCAGAATAGGTAGACAGCTCAAAAGCGACACTTTGCGGATCACCCATATCCACAAAAATACGTGTGAAATTCCCAACCACAGCACGCCCGCCTACCGGGATATGCAAGCCGCAATGAGCCATCACCGTAAGCAATCCAACCGTTTTCAGAGAGACACTCTTGCCACCGGTGTTGGGTCCGGTCACCACCAGAATCGGACACTCGGCATCAATATGCACGGATAGCGGTTTGGGCTGCGGACCCCGCTTCTCCGCATAAGCGAGGACCAGTTGTGGGTGATAAGCCTCTTCCAGTGCCAGCACCGGCTCGTCCACCATCTCAGCCGCTTTGCCATGCAGATGGATGGACAGTTGCGCACCAGCAATGGCCAGATCCAGCCAGGTCAGCGACTCGACCAAATGCTGTAAACCACTCAGACGTTCACGCCCCGCATCACTGAGTGCGCGGAGGATGGCTTGGTTTTCCTGTTCGATGCTGCCGGCGACCTTCTCCAGGCGGTTATTGCCCGCCACCATCTCCATCGGCTCCACCAGAGTGCCATGCCCGCCTGGGCCGGTACCCCGCCGTACTCCGCGAATATTGTCCACCGCACCATCAGGCAGGTGCACACAGGCGCGCTGGCCCGACCAGTGAGCCCTCGCTCCCGGCGCACGCAGATGTCCCTGCAAGACTTTCTGAATCTGTTCACGCTCCGTCTTCAATTCGTGATGCAACCGGCGCAGGGTATCATTACCGTCTTCGCGCACACTGCCGTTGGGCATGAGAACGGCGTCAATCCGTGGCAGCAAGTCCGCTGCCGCGTCCAGCCGCTCCGGCCCGGTGGGCAAAAGCGCAGGACGCTTCTCCACATAAGGACGCAACTGCTCACCGACCCGCAGCACCAGCGCCAGATTACGAAAGGCGGTACCCGCCAGCGCCGCACCAGGAGAAGTCACCTGACGAATGGCAGCGCGCACGTCCGGCAACTCCGGGAGCAGCGGGCCTTCGCCCGACTCCAGGCCAAAGCGGGCGGCGGTGATGGCCGCCTGCAACTGGCGCGCGACACCCACTGTGGGGGCGGGTGCGAGATTGCGCGCCGCGTCGGCCCCGAAGGGCGTCGCACAAAGCTTTTCGAGCAGCCGGCGAATGCCCTCGAATTCCAGGGGCTTCAGGTCAGCTTCCATGGGTTCTCCTGATGGTTGGTTCACCCAAGGGTACAAAAGGCCGGGCGATAATGCCAACCCGATCAGCTTTGAAAAATTTCCCGCCACCAGCGCTTGCGGCCTTCGGGCACAACAAACTCCCCCAAAGGATCGGGAGGCACCCGCGAGAGTATCCAGCCGGCCGGAACCACTTTTCCGCTGCTGCCACAAGACGCCCCCAAATTGTTGGGATCGTAAATCTTGACCAGCTGCGGATGCTCAAAATCATCCACATAGACGATACCCAGATATTTCTCTTTATGATCGCGGTGCAGCAGGGTATCGATCGCATCCAGCACCTTGCCAAAGGTCGCGGCATCGAGTGGCGCCTGTGGAAAGTCCACTCCCACGAAGTACACATACCAGCCATTATCCGCCTGTTCCGCTAGCCTTTTCTGAAACTCGTCCCAACGCGACCACTCACGAATGCCACGCAGCATTCCGCTGTATAACTCCATGAATTCAGACATCAGACCTCCTCCATAACCCCCTGAAAACTGACCAGCACCCGGCGGCTGACTGGCCGCACCCGATGTTCAAAAAGAAAAACCCCCTGCCAGACCCCCAGCGCCGCCCGCCCCTCCTGTACAGGGATGATCAGACTATTCTGGGTCAACACACTCCGCAGATGCGCCGACATATCATCGGGTCCTTCATTGCGATGACGAAAACCAGGATCACCATCCGGAACCAAACGCGCAAAATAATCAAGGATGTCCGCCCGCACATCGGGATCGGCATTTTCTTGCAGCAACAAACTGGCTGAAGTGTGTGGCACGAAGAGATTCGCCCATCCTACCTGGGCATCGACCCCCCGCAACCAACCCTGCAACTTCTGAGTGAGTTCGTATAAGCCGCGGCCACCATTGTTCACCTGCCATTCATGACTGCAATGTCGCATCGCCGCTCCTCTGCCCTGTTTCAACACCCGCTTCAACCGTGGCGACACTGGCCGCTCCTGCCTCTTTTCTGCATCGCCGCACCCGGAAAAAATCCCTTAATAACGTCGCGGAGGATGCGGCCAGCACCCCCCCCTTCGTCACAATACGATGGTTAAAACGGTCATCCTCTAAGAGATGGTAAAGACTTTCCACTGCGCCCGTCTTAGGATCCGACGCGGCATAGACGAGGCGCGTAACCCGCGCATGCAGCATCGCCCCGACACACATAATGCAAGGCTCCAGCGTGACATAGAGGGTGGCACCCGTCAGCCGATAGTTCCGCAAAGACTGTGCTGCCTGGCGCAGCACGAGCATTTCCGCATGGGCACTGGGATCATGGCTCTGAACAGGGGTATTATGCGCCGCCGCCAACAGACGACCATCAGCATCCAGCAACACCGCGCCCACCGGGACCTCGCCCTGAACAGCCCCACGCGCCGCGTAATCCAGCGCCAGCGTCATCCACGCCAGATCCCGGCGATCACCATCCTCCCCCATCAAGATCATGGAACTCCAGAATTATCCTCATCAAAAGTCACGAAAGTCACGTTGGCATGCCGCCCCTACCGGGTTTCGCACCCATTGTAACAATTTCTCGGCAGGCGCGCCTTGACAGAATCGGGAATGCTGCTAATTTCCCCCACAAGTTGCAAAAAGTATTCGTGCTTTGCGCAAGTGCCGTTAGTTTTCTGCAAACCGAATTTATGTAATATTCGTCAGACCATAAAAGGGAATAAACGTGCTGCGCTTACCAAGTCCTCCTTTGCTCGGCCTGGATATTAGTCCGGACGCGGTAAAACTCGTTGAGCTCTCGCAGTCCAGAGGGAAGCTTCGCGTCGAACATGCGGACTCCGAGGGGCTCCCGCCAGGCGCCGTCAATGATCGTGACATCCAGGACGCTGAGGCGGTCAGCCGGGCGCTACGCACCATTCTGGAGCGATCCCATATCCGGACCAAGGCCGTGGCGACCGCCCTGCCGGCCAATATGGCCATCGTCAAGGTCATCTCTCTTCCGGGTGACCTGGATGAGGTGGGTATTGAAGAGCAGATTCGCTTTGAGAGCAGCCAATACATTCCCTACAGCATTGATGCCGTCAATTTTGATTTCGCGGTGCTTGGACCCGATGAAGCCAGAAAAAGTTATAACCATGTCCTGCTGGTAGCGTGCAAAAAAGAGGCTGTCGAAGATCGTGCCGCAGCTCTCGAAGAAGCAGGCCTCAAACCAAAAATTATTGATGTCAAACCCTTCGCACTCTGGTTATTGCATGAGCATATCACCAGTGTATCCCCACAGGAACGCGACACCCCAGGCAAAGCGGTCATTCTGGTGGAAATGGGTAGTGCCACCACCAATATCAACGTGTTTCAGGAGGGGCATCCGGTTTACTCCCGTGAGCATAATTTTGGCCTGGGTCGTTTGATTGAAGAAATTCAGCGCCGTTATGGCCTTGACGCCAATGACGCACAACGCATGGAGCGCTTCGGTGGTCTGCCTCCCGAATATGTGCGTGATGTACTCAATCCATTCGCCCGGAGTATGGCCCAGGAACTATTTCGCTCTCTTGATTTCTTTCAGGCCAGCATGCCGGATGTTCCCGCAGGATCGGTGCATCTTTTTGGTATCGGGGCTAAAATTCCGCAGCTTGCAGAACACTTGCGTCAACTCGTGAGCTTCCCGGTTTACGTACCTGATCCTTTTGCAGGCATGGGAATGGCTCCCCAAATCAGCCGTCGCTTTATGGATGCGGACAGGTCGTCCCTGGCTGTTGCCTGTGGGCTGGCGTTAAGGAGGATGCCGGTATGATCCGCATTAATCTGCTGCCCTATCGGGAGGCCCGGCGCACACAACGCAGCCAGCTTTTAGTGTTAGCCCTTATCGGCATCCTGCTGCTTGCCGCCCTGTTTTATTATGGTATTTACAGTGTTTTTAGCGCGCGTGTTTCTGCTGAGCAACAAAAAGTGCAGTATCTGCAAGGGATCACCACACAACTGAACAAAAAAATCGCGTCCATTGCCGATCTGCGTAAAAAACGTGATGAGCTGCTTTCCCGTGAGGGTATCATTACCGATCTGCAGAACCAGCGGGATATGGTGGTGCGTCTCTTCAACACCCTGGCTCAGGTTACTCCCGATGGCATCTTTCTGACCAAGCTTCAGCAGACCGGCGACTCCATTACGGTAGATGGTTATTCTCAGGCAAACGATCAGGTCGCGGCATTCATGCGTAACATTGAAGCCTCAAAGATTTTTGAGAAGCCGGAGCTGAATATCATCAGCAAGTCCAAGCTGGGTAATGAAGAAGTGGGACAATTCACGCTGCAGATGAGCATCCGCACGCCGACTGCCACGAATAAAAGTGGCGCATCTGCGCAGCACAAGGATACACAGCCATGACCTTTGATGAATTCCGTAACCTGCAAATGGATGACATCATCCGCTGGCCGGTCAAAGCCAAGCTCATCATCATCGCCATCATTGTTCTGGTTCTCGGTATCCTGGTTTGGTTTGAGTTCATTGCACCCGAAAACGACAAGTATAATCAACTAAAAACCCAGGAAGACGGCCTGAAGATCCAGGTGCGGCAAAAACAATTGCTGGCTGCTTCCCTACCCGCCTATCAGGCCCAGATCAAAGAAATGAATCTGCGTTTTCAGAACTTTCTGCAGCAGTTGCCCAACCGCACCCAGATCCCTTCTTTGCTGGATGATGTAACCCTGGCCGGACGTAGCCGCGGGCTGGATTTCGAACTGTTCCAGCCCACGGGAGAAGTGAACAAGAACTTCTATGCGGAGATCCCGGTCAAGCTCAAAGTGGTCGGTACCTACAGTGACATCGGGCGCTTCGCTGCCGCGGTCGCCGCCATGCCTCGCATTGTGACCATCAACAATGTCGACATCGCCCGAATGCCTGATGCGGGCGCGACCAGCGCAGCCAAGGCACAGGCAGTCCAGCAGTTGGTGATGCAGTGTACAGCGACCACTTATCGCTATCTGGATGGCAGGGGCAGTGCAGATCGCCAAAGTAACGAAGGGGGCAAGCCATGAAACGCGCTCTCAGTATCCTGATGATGTTTGCCGGCATGGCGCTATTGAGCGGTTGCTCAGACAGCGACGACCTCAGCCATCTTCAGGCCTTTGTCGCCGATGGCCCCAAAACCAACACACACATCACACCGCTGCCCAAGACCCCCGCTTACGAGCCGCAGGCCTATGAAAACCCGATCAACCGTGATCCCTTCACGAGTTTCTCGGAGCTTCTGTTGCGCAAGGAGGCCGCTGCCGCCGGCGCCGGACCGCGTCCTGCCAGCCATGGGCCGGTTCAGCCTCTGGAAAAATTCGCCCTTTCCAGTCTGAGCATAACCGGCATTGTCCGGGACAATCAGGGCAAACTCTGGGCCGTAATTCTCACGCCGGATCATAAAGTATATCGCGCGACGATCGGCAGCTACATTGGCACCCATGATGGCCGTATCGTGAACATCGATGACAGCATGACGAAACGGTCGGTCACCGTCGAACAATACATACCCAACGCCTTCGGTGGATTCCAGAAAGAACAGACTGTTTTGCAGATGCAAAATGGCAACTGAACATGACTTGCCTAACCCCAAAGAATACAGAGGATAGCGAAAAGATGAGCACAGCATCCAATACCACCCGCCGTGTCGCAGCAAGCCCGCAGCCCCGTCCTTTGGTACTGAGGCCAGGGACTATTGCCATCATGGCGGCGATGCTCTGCCTGAGTTCCGGCGCCGCCTGGGCAGAGAGCCTTATCAGCAGCATTACGCCGGTGCAGGATCAGCATGGCATGGCCTTTCTTATCCACAGCAATAGCCGCCCTGCCTACGATGTAAATACCCTGAACGGCGGTTATCGGGTGCGTATCGACTTCAGTGATGCCCATTTTATGAGCTCCGTGGGTACCGTCGCTGGCAGCGGCGCTGTCGTCAATGTGCTGACTGAAAATGTCGGTCATCACGCCCGTCTCGATTTGTTGCTGAAGTCACCACAGGCGGTCATGATGGAGCCAGCGCCAGGCGGTTATCGGCTTGCCCTGGTGGCCAATCACAGCAAAGCGGTAGCATCCGAAGCGCAGGGCGCCGCAAGCCTGCCGGCCAGCGGCGCCACGGGGGTCCCCGTAACGTCTGCGCCGCCCCTGGCTGCTCCGGCCATCACTTCAGGTACACAAATCAACGATCTGAGTTTCAAGCGGGGTAAGAACGGTGGTGGGATCCTTAATCTTTCCATCTCCGGCCCGCAACCGCAGATGAATGTCACCCGCGAGAACGGCGCCCTCGTCGTCGAACTCAAAGACACCACCATCCCCTCCAGCTACACCCACCGTTTCGGGGTCGGCCAGTTCGGTACTCCGGTTCAGTATGTGGACAGTTACCCTCTGGGACGCAACATCCGATTGGTTTTTGCTATTCATGGTCCTTACGAATACTCGGCTTACCAGTTGGGGCAGCGCACCATGATTGATGTACATCCCCAAACTACTGAGACCGGCAGCAATCCCGACGCCGGTGCGCGCCTCAGTATGGACTTTCAGAACATCAGCGTGCGCGATGCCCTGCAGGTCATTGCCGACTTCACGCACCAGAACATCGTCGTTTCCAACAACGTGACCGGCAGTCTTTCCATTCGCCTTAAGAACGAGCCGTGGGAACAAGCTCTGCAAGTGATTCTGGAGTCTCAGGGACTGGCGGAAAAACATATCGGCAACATTCTCTGGATAGCGCCTGCCAACCAGATTACCAGTCAGGAAGAGGCGCAATTGAAGGCCGCTGCCAGTAAGCGCAAGCTCGAACCGCTGGTGACGGATCTCATCCGGATCAAGTATGCAAAAGCCTCACAGATTGCCTCGCTGCTGCAGGGTTTCGATCAAAACAAGCAACCCGGAGTTAATTGGGTCGGCCGCAACGGTTATAACGGTAACGGTTATGGCGGCCAGAATGCCGCTCTGGCCAGTGCGTTGGGCATTCCGAGTTCCAGCCTCATTGGCAACTCGCTGCTCGGCCCGCGCGGCTCGGTAGCGGTGGTCACCCGCACCAACAGCCTGCTGGTGCGGGACACCCCGCAGGACATCGCCAACATCAAAAACCTGATCACCAAAATCGATCGTCCGGTCCCGCAGGTATTGATTGAAGCGCGCATTGTGCAGATCACTACCAATGCGGCCCAGTCCCTGGGTGTCAATTGGGGCGGGACCTACACCTCTGGCGGCGGTGGTGGCGTCGTCAACCTATCGGGTACCGGTGGTACGGGGGTCACACCGACGCAGGGTGGCGCCTACCCGATATCTGGAACTTCCACCACCGGAACCGGTTTCACTACCCCGGCGCTGGTGAACCTGACACCCTCCACCGCGGGCAGCGCCCTCGCCGGCACCAATCCGGCATCGCTGGGTTTTGCTCTGGGCACCGCTGCGGGCAATCGCATCCTGAATTTGCAACTACAGGCACTGCAAGCCGATAACCGCGCCAAGATCATCTCCAGCCCCAAAGTCCTCACCCAGGACAACGAAAAAGCCATCATCGAACAGGGTCAGGAAATTCCTTATCAACAGTCCACCAGCAGCGGCGCAACGGCGGTATCCTTCAAAAAAGCGGAACTCAGTCTGCAGGTGATCCCGCACATTTCGCCCAACGGCAAGATTACCCTGGATGTGGATGCGCGCAACGACCAGCCCAACTACGCACAAGCCCTGCCTACCGGCATTCCCATTAATACTCAGCAGGTCAAAACCAAACTGCTGGTCAATAATGGCCAAACCGTCGTCATCGGCGGCATTTACACGGACTCGACCACCCAGACGGAAACCGGTGTTCCACTACTGAAGGACATCCCTCTGCTCGGCTGGCTCTTCAAGAGCCACCTCAACAACGTGTCAAAAACGGAATTACTGGTTTTTCTGACCCCCAAGGTAATTGGCGGCGGTGCCCCAGATGGCCTGGGCGGGACGTCCGGTAGCGCCAATCTCGGGCAATGACCGGAAGTATTATCCTTATCGGTCCTATGGGATCTGGTAAATCCACCATCGGGCGGCTCCTGGCCGCCCGCTTGCGTCTTCCTTACGTGGATACTGACGCGCTTATCGTTAGCCATACCGGCGTGGATATTCCCACCATCTTTGAAATTGAGGGGGAATCCGGCTTCCGCGAGCGGGAGCGCAAAATCATCGCCGATCTCTCCGCCCAGAGTGAGCCGATCGTACTGGCCACTGGCGGTGGCGCCGTACTCGACCCTGCTAATCGCCGTTATTTACGACACATAGGCAGGGTTATCTATCTGGATGTCAGTGTCGACGAGCAACTCAAGCGTATCCGCCATGACCGCAACCGTCCCCTCTTGCAAAATACTGACCTGGACATTCGCCTGCAAACCTTGGCAGAGCAGCGCAACGCGCTTTATCAGGAGACAGCGCACTGGCGGGTACCGGGGGATGGTTTGCGCTCGGATCAGGTCTTGCGCCGGATACTGCGACATCTCCAACAGCGGACAGGGCCGATCCCCACGCGGGGATAGCCGTATAAACAAACTCAAAACGGTCGCAATAACGGCAACACACTTGCCTCAACGCAAAAGAACCACAACAATGGGGTATAAATCGGTCTATTAAAGAGTAAACATCATGCATAGTCTTCGCGTTGATCTGGGTCAGCGCAGTTACCCCATCCACATAGGCGCCGGCATTCTCGCCGACCCGGCCCTCTTCGCGCCCGTTCTGAGCAAAGGCCCTGTCGCTATTATCACGGACAGCAATGTTGCGCCCCTCTATCTGGAGGCGCTGCAAAAAACCCTGAAGAAACTCGAAAAAGACGCGCTGACCATCACCCTGCCGGCCGGTGAGGAAAGCAAGTCCCTTGCTAATATCCAGGAAATCACCGGACGTCTGCTGGGTGCGGGTTACGGGCGTGATTGTACCCTTTGTGCCCTCGGCGGCGGCGTCGTGGGAGACATCACCGGCTTCGCCGCCGCAGTCTATCAGCGCGGAGTCACCTGTATTCAGGTGCCGACCACCCTGCTCGCCATGGTGGACTCATCTGTCGGCGGCAAGACCGGGGTCAATCACCCGCTGGGTAAAAACATGATCGGCGCTTTTTACCAGCCGCGTGCCGTGATCGCCGACACCGACACCCTGGACAGCCTGCCCGACCGGGAATTCCGCTCTGGTCTGGCCGAGGTCATTAAATATGGCCTGATTAACGATCAGGGCTTTTTCTCCTGGCTCGAAGACCACCTGGATGCCGTGCTTGCCCGGGAAGCCGACGCCCTGGCCAAAGTGATCCAATACTCCTGCAAGGACAAGGCTGACGTCGTGGCACGCGACGAACTGGAGGGGGGCTTACGGGCCATTCTCAACCTCGGTCACACCTTCGGCCATGCCATTGAGGCAGTAACCGGCTACGGCCAGTACCTCCATGGCGAGGCGGTGGCCATCGGCATCGTCATGGCAGCAGACCTTTCCCGCCGCCTCGACCTGATTCGGGAGAGCGAACAGAACCGTATCTACGCTCTCATCAAGGCCACCGGTTTACCCACCCTCGCACCGGCGTTCCCCGTCACCGATTATCTCGCCTTTATGCGCGTCGACAAGAAAGCGGAAGGGGGCCGGGTGCGCTTCATCCTGCTGCGTGGCATTGGGAGTGCGGTAATCACCGGTGATGTTCCCCCGGCGGCCATCACCCAGACCCTTCAAGCCTTCATGGAGCATGGACATGCATGAGATCAATAAAGCGACCGCGGAACTGCAAGAGGAAATGGCGCAACGCATCGCGCTGAACCCCGGTGGCACCCGCCGTATTGGCAACTTCGGTTTCATCGAACTGGAAGAGACCTGGGGGGACGAAGCCACCATCATCAATACCGCGCGTATCAGCACCACCAACCAGCGACTCCGGAGCGGGCACGAATTTTCGGAGCGCGACCGCGCCTTGCTCTACCAGTTACTGCGCGATCAGCATGGCACACCCTTCGAGACCGTATACTTCCGCTTCCGCTTCATCGCACCGATTTTTGTGCTGCGCCAGTGGGTTAAACACCGCGTTTCCAGTTGGAACGAGTTTTCCATGCGCTATCGCAAGCCGCTCTCCGTCGCCTACGTGCCCGATGCCGCCGCGCGCACGGTGGATGGTTTTGCGGTATTGGACGAGGCTGCCGTGGCCGAATATGAAGCGCTGATGGCGCAGCTCTTTGCCTGGTACGAGCAGCAATACAGTGCAGCTTGCGACCGCATTGATCTGGCACGCGAAACCGGCGAATTGGGTCCTAAAAAAGGCGGGCGCGACCCTTACCGCGGTCGGGTCCGCGAACTCCTGCGCAACGTGATGCCGGTCGCCGCCTACTCGGATGTCTACTGGACGGTCAATTTCCGCAGCCTGATGAACTTTTTCAAGCTGCGGCGCAAGCAAGATGCCCAGTATGAAATCCGCGAATATGCCGATGCGGCCTTCGCGCTGTTCGCCACGCGCCTGCCTCTGCTCGCCGAAACCATGCAACGGGTGATAGATGAATCGGCGCCGGCAGCGGCCGATGCTGCACAGAAGTCATCTGGCAATGCCTGACGCCACCGTTTTGGGAACGTATGGGGGATTGGCGCCCTACGCCGCCGACCCTGCCCGGAGTCGCGGGCGCCCCCATGCGGAAGAGCCGCCCGCCGGTCGCAGCGCTTTCCAGCGCGACCGGGACCGGGTCATCCACTCCAGCGCCTTCCGCCGCCTGGAATACAAAACCCAGGTTTTCGTGAATCACGAGGGCGATCTCTACCGCACCCGCCTCACCCACAGCCTGGAAGTAGGACAGGTGGGTCGCGCCATCGCCCGCCAACTGGCGCTGAATGAGGATCTGGTCGAAGCCATTGCCCTGGCCCACGATCTCGGCCACACCCCTTTTGGTCATGCTGGGCAAGAAGCTTTGCAGGAGTGCATGACCGATCTCGGTGGTTTCGAGCACAACATCCAGTCCCTGCGCATTGTGGACCGCCTGGAAAAGCGCTACGGCGACTTCCCCGGCCTGAACCTGAGCTTCGAGACCCGCGAGGGCATCCTCAAGCACTGCGCCAGAAGCAAAGCTGCCGACCTGGGAGACGTAGGTGAACGGTTTTTGCAGGGTACCCAGCCCAGCCTGGAGGCGCAGATCACCAATCTCGCCGACGAGATTGCCTATAATAACCATGATATTGATGATGGCTTGCGCGCCGGCCTGCTGAACTTGGAAGAGCTCCGCGCCAGCACCTTGTACGGGGCTATTTTTGCCGAGGTACACCAGCGCTATCCCGAGGCCACCCAAACCGTATTGCGTCACGAAACGGGCCGCCGCCTCATCAATCTGCTCATCCGCGATCTGGTCGATGAAACCCGGCGCCGCATTGCCGCAGAGGGCATCGCTACGATTGCGGAAGTGCGGGCCGCGCCGCGACCCCTCGCCGCCCACAGCCCAGCCATCGCCCACGAAGTCGCCACGCTCAAACGCTTCCTTTTCCAGCGTATGTATCGTCACCCGCGGGTGCATCGCCAGGCGGAAAAAGCCAAGCGCCTGGTACGCAAACTTTTTCATACCCTGCGTGAAGATCCGCGACTGCTGCCGCTGAAATATCAGGTGCGCATCAATGTGTGTGACGGTGCGGCGAAGCGCCAGGCGCGTGTCGTCGCCGACTATGTGGCCGGTATGACCGACCGCTTCGCCATTGCCGAGTATGACCGCCTTTTCGATCCCCATGGCGAGGCGTAAATTCCCCGGCTATTCAGACGCAAAGATCCCGAAAAATGGCTCGCGCGCGCGCTTGGATGGCGTCCATGAGCGCGTTATAATGCTCGGCCCTGCTTTGCAGTCCGGCGACAGGGTGAAGTGACAACCAGGTGACGATATGACGCAAAGCTTATACTCCCCCGACTTTGAACGAGATTCCTGCGGCTTCGGGCTGATTGCCCAAATGGACAATCAGGCGAGTCACGCCATTGTCGCGACAGCAATCACTTCCCTGGCACGACTCACCCACCGTGGCGCAGTAGCCGCCGACGGCAAAAGTGGCGACGGGTGCGGCTTACTATTGCAGATGCCGGAAACCTTTTTCCGCGCCATCGCCACTGAGCAAGGTATTGCTCTCGGCAAGCATTTTGGCATCGGCCAGTTTTTTCTCCCGCAAGACCAGGCAGTCGCGAGTGAAATTCGCACGACACTGGATGCCGAAGCCCAGGACCTTGGGCTCAGATGTCTGGGCTGGCGCGAGGTCCCTACCGACCTTGCCGCTTGTGGTGACGAAGCCCTTAAGAGCCTGCCGGGTGTATGGCAGGCCTTTGTGGGCCTTCCCGACGCTGCGGACACGAACAGTCGCGAACGTCTCCTCTACCGCCTGCGACGACGGGTAGAAAAACGCTTTGTCGGCAAGAACAGCTTTTTTGCCGTGACCTGCTCCTCTCAGGTCATCGGCTACAAGGGTTTGGTACTGCCGGAAAATCTCCCCGTTTTTTATCCTGACCTCCGCGACCCGCGCTTCGCCTCCGCGCTCGTCACCTATCACCAACGCTTTTCGACCAATACCTGGCCGGAATGGCGCTTGTGCCAACCCTTCCGCATCCTCGCCCA
>JAKAVW010000422.1 GCA_021827445.1 Pseudomonadota bacterium | reverse complement strand
CAACAATAAGGCATAGAGAAAAACGCCACCGATCAGGTTAAAGATCAACAGGGCGATGGCGTAGCGCTTCCAACCCATTTCCTCGCTCGCAGAAACTCCGGTGACGCGGTAAAGTCCTCGCTCCACGGGACCCATCAGGCGTGTCGCCCAGAACCGCTCGCCGGCATACACGCGATACATGTAGCGTCCCAGAGGCAAGGCCAGCAGAATAGTCAACAACAACACTGCGGCGGTCAGTATGGTGGATATCATAGGAACCGCTCCGGATTAATCAGAAATACCAAAAGATAGATGAAGAGCATGGCGCTCAATCCGAGGCCTATCCACACAAAAGCGTTCATTTCATGCTCCTCAAACGTTCCAGTAGCTCAACAATCCCTACGGATGCCAAGAAAAAAACAACTATAATCAATAAGTAAACAAATTCCATGCCAACCTCCTTCGCGAGCTCAGACCAACACCCCGCACACCATCATAATGTAGCCGTGTGCAACACTAGCAAGCATCCATCTATAAATTCCATATAAAACGTATATAAAACGTATATAAATTCGAGATTGTTCAGCCCGATGATGGACTCACCGCATCGACGCTCGCCGCTGCGGAGTTCACGGCAGGGGGGATGCATATGTTTCCTCAGTGAGTCAGGGTGGCAAGGGGCGCCAGTTGCTCCGCAATCGGTCCCAGCGCCAGTGCCGGAAAGAAATTGAGCGCGCCGATCAGAAGGACAACACCGACCAGCAGACCGATGAAGATCGGGGTATGGGTCGTCAAGGTGCCTGCGCCGACGGGGATCGTCTTTTTGCCTGCCAGCGAACCCGCCAGTGCCAGCAGCGCCAGATAGGGCCAATAGCGGCCGATGAGCATGACGATCCCGGTGATGATGTTGTAAAAGGTCGTGTCACTGCTCAGCCCACCAAAGGCGCTGCCGTTATTGTTAGCAGGACTGGTAATGGCATAGAGGATCTCGCTGAAACCATGCGCTCCGGGGTTAAAGGCTCCGGCACGTCCGGCGGTCGTACTCACCGCGACTGCCGTACCAATCAAAACCAGTAATGGCATGATGAGGATGGCCAGTGAGGCCATTTTGATCTCAAAGGACTCAATCTTTTTACCGAGAAACTCTGGCGTACGCCCCACCAGGAGGCCACCCAGAAATACCGTGAAGATCGCAAAAGCGAGCATGGTTGCTAATCCCGTACCCACACCGCCGATCACGCACTCTCCCAGATCCATAAAGAAGAGATTGGCACCACCGGACAGGGGCATAAGCGAATCATAAGCGCAATCCGCAAGGCCGGATGACGTGGTGGTGGCGAGGCTTGAAAACAGGTCTGAAACCGCCACACCAAAGCGATCCTCGACGCCTTCCATATTGCCGCCACCGGCCAGCACAGCGGTATGCGCCTGCGTGACATGGAGTGTATTGAATAGCGGGTTGCCCGCGAGATCGACATGCTCACTCAAAAGAGTAAAGGGCATAAAAATCACCAACATGGCGATTAAAAGCGCCCAAGCAGTACTTTTAGCCTTGGCCATGTGACCAAACATAAACACGATAGCAATCGGGATCAGTATCATACCAATCATATACAAAAAATTAGTCAGCGCGGTTGGGTTTTCAAACGGATGTGCGAAACTCGCACCGAAAAACCCTTCACCGTTATTGCAGAGCACTGCGATGGAGGCTTGCGAGGCCACCGGCCCCATCGCGAGCATCTGTTGGGTGATTTCTTTTCCTCCGCTTTGGAATGGCGCAATCAAATGGACCTGCACGTAAGGGCCAAAGGTTTGGATAACGCCCTGCTGGACGAAAATAAGCGCCAGAATGGTCGACATGGGAATCAGAAGGTAGAGCGTGATGCGCGTAATATCGACCCAGAAATTACCCAACTGTTTGGTTTTTTGTCGCGCGAGGCCGCGAATGATGACCAAAATGATGGCGATACCGGTTGCTCCGCCGATAAAGTTCAGATCGGTGTAGGCCAGCATCTGCGACAGATAACTCAGCGTCGTTTCACCACTGTAATCTTGCCAGTTGGTGGTGGTTATCGCAGCAATAGCGGAATTAAAGGCCGTGCCAAATGACGTTCCCTGGAGATGCTGCGGATTCAGTGGCAAGGCGCCTTGTGCTTGAAAAATAATATACATAAAAAAAACGCCGAGCATATTGAAAAACAATAAGGATAAAGAGTAACGTTTCCACCCCATTTCATCGTCGACATTTACTCCGGTCAGACGATATATTCCATTTTCAAGCGGTCCCAGGAAGCGGGTGGCCCAGAATCGATGACCGTCAACAACACGATACATATAGTGGCCCAACGGCAATGCCAGAGAAATTGACAATGTCAGGACTGCGACAAGGAGAATGATTGCAGAAGTCATAAGGATTGCTCCGCGTTGAGTAGGAACGACAAGAACGGCGACAGGTAAAAGAACAGGATGACACGCAATCTCAGACCAACCCAGCCGAAGGCGGTTATTTGTGTCCCCTCAGTCGTCCCAGCATCTCGACGCCCCCATAAAACCAAAAAAAGGACCACGATAATAATCAGATAGATCACTATTCATTAGCAATAATCCTAACTTCCGGCA